>NZ_CEXLVS010000073.1:0-16363 GCF_982684285.1 Salinicola sp.
TGGAGCGTGGCGAGACCGTGGCCATCGTGGGCGAGTCCGGCTCCGGCAAGTCGGTCAGCGTCCTCGGCGCGCTGGGGTTGCTTCCGCCCGGCAGCCAGGTGGCAGGGAGGCGCACCTTCGCGGGTCGCGACCTGGGCCGGTTGAGCCGGCGGGAATGGAACGGTCTTCGCGGCGGCAGCATCGGCTTCGTCTTCCAGGAGCCGATGACCTCGCTCAATCCACTGCACACCATCGGCAAGCAGCTGCGGGAAACGTTGCGCCTGCACCAGGGGTTGCGTGGCAACGCCGCGACACGGCGCGCCCGGGCGCTGCTGGCACAGGTCGAGCTCCCCAGGGTCGCCGAGCTCATGGCGGCCTGGCCTCACCAACTCTCCGGGGGGCAACGTCAACGGGTCATGATCGCCATGGCGATCGCCAACGAGCCGCAGCTGCTGATTGCCGACGAGCCCACCACGGCGCTGGACGTCACGGTGCAACGGCAGATTCTGGCGCTGCTGGACGAGCTCCGGCAGCGCCTCGGCATGGGCCTGCTGTTGATCAGCCACGATCTCAACCTGGTCCGGCGCCACGCCGACCGGGTGATCGTCATGCAACAGGGCAAGCAGGTGGAGACCGGCACGGCTCGCGCAGTCTTCGAGACACCGCAGGCGGTCTATACGCGCCAGTTGATCGACGCCGTGCCTTCCGGCCGTCCCCGACCGTTGCCACCGCAAGGCGAGCTTCTGCTGAGTGCCAGCGATTTCAGCGTGACGTTCAAACGACCCAAGCCGCTACTCCGGCCCAGGCCCCCGGCCTTCGTCGCCGTCGCACCGCTGTCGCTGGAACTCCGCCGCGGCGAGACCCTCGGCGTGGTCGGCGAATCCGGGTCGGGCAAGTCGACCCTGGCCTCGGCGCTGATTCGACTGCTGCCGTCCAGCGGCGAAATCCGCTTTGCCGACCAGCGTCTGGATCGGCTGGGCGGCGAGACGCTTCGACGACAGCGGCGCGCGCTCCAGATCGTGTTCCAGGATCCTTACGGCTCGCTCTCTCCCCGCATGTCGGTTGCCGACATCATCAGCGAAGGGCTACGGTTTCATCACCCCGAACTAACGCCGACGGTGGTGACAGAACGTATCGCCGAGGCCCTTCACGACGTCGATCTGCCAGCGGATTGCGGTCACCGCTACCCCCACGAATTCTCTGGCGGTCAACGCCAGCGCATCGCCATTGCCCGTGCGCTGATCCTGAAGCCCGAGCTGCTGATCCTCGACGAGCCGACCTCGGCACTGGATCGCACGGTGCAGAAGCAGTTGATCGAACTGTTGCGTGACGTCCAGGCGAAGCATGACCTCACCTACCTGTTCATCAGCCACGATCTCGCCGTGGTACGCGCGATGGCACACCGGATTCTGGTGCTCAAGGATGGCAAGGTAATGGAACAGGGCGACTGTGAAACGCTGCTCCACTCGCCCCGCACCGCCTACACTCGCGCCCTCATCGAAGCGTCCTCGCTGACCTGATGACACTCCGGCTTGTTAATTTGCCGCGAAACAAGATAACGGTATAAAGTCATCAATCCGCGCGGCCTCACGGCCGCGATGCCTAGAAGGACGCAATCTCTTCCGGACGCAGATGGCGACACTCCCCCGGCGCCAGGTCCGGGTCGAGGACCAAGGGGCCGATGGATTCACGATGAAGCGTCACCACCGTATAACCGACCGCTGTCAGCATCCGGCGAATCTGGTGGTAGCGCCCCTCCGTCACCCCGACCACGACCTCGGACTCGCCCACGGCCTCGAAAGTCGCGGGCTTGGTGGGTTTTTCGTCGCCGTTCGGCATGACTCCCTCCGCGAACTGCCTCGCCATACGCGCCGCGTCGGCAGCGGACAGGGTTTCGCTCAATGTCGCCCTGTAGCGCTTCTCGCAAGCGTGGTTGGGCGAGGTCACGCGATGGGTCCACTTGCCGTCGTCGCTGATCAGCAGAAGCCCCGAGGTATCCACGTCCAGCCGCCCTACCGGATGCAGGCGCTCCAGCTGGGGGATGTCGATCAGGCTGAGTACCGATGGATAGTGCGTCGGCCGCATCGAGCACTCGACCCCGACCGGCTTGTGCATCATCAGATAGCGCATGCCGATCCGTTCCAGCCGCTCCTCGTTCCAGCGGACCTCCTGCTCGTCGGTTACCTGCCTCGCGCCGTCACGCGTCACCTCGCCATCGACGCTCACCTCGAACTGGCGCAGCGCGCGCTTTGCCTGGCTTCGCGTCAGTTCCGTGGCTTCGCTAAGAAATCTATCCAACCGCATGTCAGGCTTCCCAATGAAAAGTGTCGGCATCTTGCCACGCCGGAAACTTTTCGCGAAACGTCTTCAGCGCCTCGGCGGACAGCGTCGCGGTCTCGACGAACCATTCGCCGGTCGGGCGATCGATCATCGGCTCGCCCTTGAAGTCCACGACCATCGAGTCACCGGCGTACTCCAGCCCGTTGCCATCCCGCCCCACGCGGTTGACGCCGATGACGTAACCGAGGTTCTCGATCGCCCTGGCCTGCAGCAGCGTTCGCCAGGGCTGCCGGCGCGGCGCCGGCCAGTTGGCGACGCACAATAGCGCGTCGTATTCGAAGTGCTCGGGCGCGCTCGGTCGTTGGCGCAGCCAGACCGGGAAACGCAGGTCGTAACAGACCGACAGCAGCAGCCGAAATCCCTTCAGCTCCACGATCTTGCGGGCCCGCCCCATCGCGTAGTGCAGAGGCTCGTCGCCCATCCGGAACAGATGGCGTTTGTCGTAGTGCTCGACGCCGCCGTCCGGCGTCACCCAGTAAAGCCGGTTGTACCGGGCGCCGGCATCGGCGATCGCCAGACTGCCGACGATGACGCAATCGCGCTCTCGCGCCTGGCGCCGCATCCAGTCAAGCGTGGGGCTCGCCTCGGCCGGCTCCGCCACCGCTTCGGCATTCATGGTGAAGCCGGTGGCGAACATCTCCGGCAGCACGATCAGGTCCGTCCGGCTTCCGTCCAGCGAGCCAATGCGGTGATCCAGCCGCCGCCGATTGGCCTCGGGGTCTTCCCACTCGAGTTCGCTCTGGACGAGGCTGACTCGTAGATCGTTCATGGCACTTCCTCCTGCCGCATGTCGGGAATCATCGATTCGTCAACGCGAATGGCCGTCATGATAGATTACCCAGCCTCCAAACCCGAGAACACGAGAACACGAGAACACGAGAAGCGACATGTCGGCATCCCCCTCAGACAAGCCCCAGCCAGGCAGCGTGAAACCGGTGGACGACGCATCACGCCGCGAGACGCGCCACGGTGTCGGCTACGGCATTACCGCCTACGCTCTCTGGGGATGTTTCCCGCTCTTCTTTTCGCTGTTCGAGGGGGTGCCGGCCTTCGAAGTACTCATCCAGAGAATTCTCTGGTCCTGCCTCTTCCTGGTGGTCGTGGTCACGCTCATGGGCCGCTGGGCCGCCATCCGCAACGGTTTCCCCGGACCCCGGGAGGCGATCCGCAGACTGGGATGGATTCTGGGTTGCGCGCTGCTCATCGCGCTGAACTGGGGGCTCTACATCTATGCGGTGGAAACCCATCGCGTGCTGCAGGCGAGTCTGGGCTATTTCATGACGCCACTGGTCAATGTCGCGCTGGGCATGCTCGTCCTGCGCGAACGGCTCGGCCGCTGGCAGATGATGGCGATGGGACTGGCGCTGGCGGCAGTGACACTGCAACTCGTGCTGCTGGGGACCCTGCCCTGGATCAGTCTGGTGCTGGCCATGACGTTCGGCAGCTACGGTCTGCTGCGCAAACGCGTGCCGCTGGATGCGCTCTCCGGCCTGCTGGTGGAGACGAGTCTGCTGCTGCCCCTGAGTCTGGCGGCCCTGGCCTGGCTGACATGGCACGGGCAGTCCCACTTCGGCGGCAGCTTCGACACCACGGCACTGATGATCGTCAGTGGCGTGGTGACCACCCTGCCGCTGCTCGCATTCGCCGGCGCCACGAAGCGCCTGACGCTCTCCACCATCGGCTTCCTGATGTATCTCAACCCCACGCTGCAATTCCTGCTGGCGCTGTGGGTCTTCGGCGAGCCGCTCGCCTGGCCGCAGCTGTTGACCTTCGCGTTGATCTGGATCGGCCTCGGCCTCTATTCGCTGGAGGCTTGGCGACATCATCGCAAGGCGCTTGCCCGCAGCCGCGCTCGAGTGGCGGAATGAGTGCATCGGGTCGACTTCCGCTGCGGGGGGAAGGTGGCAGGGATGCCCATCCGGGGCTGGCGGTACCTGGGCGCTGACCGGGAGGTCGCGCGGAGGGAGGTCGCCGGGTGTTACACCTGCAGACCCATGATCTCTTTATAGGCGGTTACCAGACGGTTGCGCACCTGAACCCCCATGTCGAAAGAGACGCTCGCCTTCTGCATGTCGATCATCACGTCGTTCAGCGCCACGTTCGGATCGCCGGCCTGGAATGACATCGCCTGCTGGTTGGCGGCCTGCTGCATCTGATTGATGCGTCCGAGCGATGCCTGCAGCTCGCCGGCGAAGCTGCCGCCGGTCTCGGCCAGCGATGGCTGCGATGCCGCGACCTGACCGCTGGCCTGGGTCGATAGCGCCTGCATCTGCTGAAGCGCTGCTTGAATGGCTGGAGCACTCATGAGGGTTTCCTGTATGACGATATTTCCGAGCACGACGTTTCCGAGCACCACGTTTCCGAACACGACACCGGGAACCGCCGGTGAACTCGACGCTCGCAGCCTACCAACAGCACGACAACGACCATTGCGGTAAATGCGTGTGAAAACACCGGCTTTTCCCACCTTCAGCGTTAACAGACCGACACATAATGGCTGCCATCAAACTAACGCCCCGGCCAGCGCCGCGTCGGAACGGTATTCCGAGCGTGTCGAGGTACGGATGAGCAGACGCGTTGCAGGGAGCAGACTACTGCTATGTTGTCGAGTTGCACCACGTGCCATGATCGGAGCACGACATGAGCACGGCCACGTCGCCCAACGACACTCCAGGTTCAGGTAATCCTTCCGCACGGCAATCGACCCGGCAAACCGCGTCGGAGACGGCCGCTGGCGGACGCGACTGGTTGAACAAGCTGCAGGGCAGCCCGCGCGTTCCGCTCATCGTGGCCGGCGCCGCCGCCGTCGCTGTCGTGATCGCGCTGCTGATGTGGGCTCGCGCGCCGGAATACCGCGTCCTCTACTCCACCCTGACCGATGCCGACGGCGGCCGCATCATCACCCAGCTCGACGCCATGGGCATCCCCTACCAGTTCAGCGAAGGCGGTCAAGCGCTGCTGGTGCCCGCCGATCAGGTGAGACCCGTGCGTCTCAAGCTGGCCGAACAAGGCCTGCCCGAAGCCAGCGGCGTCGGCTTCGAGCTGATGGATGACCAGGCATTCGGCATCAGCCAGTTCGCCGAGCAGGTCAACTACCAGCGCGCGCTGGAGGGCGAACTGGCCCGTACCATCGGCACGCTGGGCAGCGTCGCACGGGCTCGCGTCCATCTCGCCATGGCCAAGCCGTCGGTGTTCGTCCGCGAAAGCCAGCCCGCTTCCGCCTCCGTCGTCCTCGATCTGCAACCGGGACGGGTGTTGGGCGAGGGCCAGGTCAACGCCATCGTGCACATGGTCTCCAGCAGCGTGCCCCAACTGTCCGTGGACGACGTCACCGTCATCGACCAGAACGGGGATCTGCTGAGCCGACCCGCCGGCAACACCAACCAGCTCGACGGCAGCCAGCTCGACTACGTCAGCAACCTCGAGACCCAGTATGCCGACCGCATCGAGGCGATCCTCGCGCCCATCGTCGGGGCGCGCAACGTGCGTGCGCAGGGCACGGCCCAGGTCGACTTCTCCCAGCGGGAGCAGACGGCGGAACGTTACGGCCCCAATCAGTCACCGGATGCAGCAGCGGTCCGCAGCGAGCAGAAGAGCTCGTCGTTCCAGAGCAACAGCGACCTCGCCATGGGCGTCCCCGGCGCCCTGAGCAACCAGCCGCCGGGCACCGCCGCTTCGCCGATCAACGCCCCGGCGACCCAGGCGCCGCCCCAGGACCAGAACGCCGCCAACGACAACGGCAACCAGGCCGACGGTCAGGCGACGGACGCCCAGGGTACGGACACCCAGACCGCGAGCAATACCGACATCGGCCAGGTGCATCGTGACAGCACGATCAACTACGAAGTGGACCGCACCGTCGAACACGTCAAGCAGCACAGTGGCGATATCGACCGCCTCTCCGTCGCCGTCGTGGTCAACTATCGCGACGGGGTCGACGATGCAGGCAACCCGACCCGCGTCGCCCTGAGCGATACGGAGATGGACCAGATCCGAGGCCTCGTGCGTCAGGCGATGGGGTTCTCGGAGGCGCGCGGCGATGCCCTCGAGGTCGTCAACAGCCCGTTCCAGGCCAATGCGCCGGAGTTCGAGACGCCGCCGTGGTGGCAGACACCCGAAGTCTGGAGCCTCGCCAAGAGCATACTGAAATATCTGGTCGTGGTTCTGGTCGCCCTGTTCCTGTGGTTCAAGCTGGTCAAGCCGTTGATGCGTCGCCAGACCCGCGAATCGGCCCCGCTGCCGGCGTCCTCCCCGATGCCCGCGGCCGACGCGGCGGCGGCGGCGGCAAGCTATCAGGCTGTCGGCGGCAGCGGTGGCGCCGACAACGCGAATCGCGCCGGTGGCGCGCAGCGTGGACGTGAGCGAAACCGGCGCGGCGCCTCGAATTACGAGCAGGATCTCAAGGACGTCCGTGAGATCGCCCAGGAAGATCCCCGCCTGGTCGCCATGGTCGTCAGAAGCTGGATGGACAAATCATGACGACGCCAATGACCGGCGCCCGGCGCGGCGCCATCCTGCTGCTCTCATTGGATGAGGACAGCGCTGCCGAGGTCTTCAAGTACCTCTCGAGCCGCGAGGTGCAGGAGATCAGTCAGGAAATGGCCAAGCTGGGACAGGTCTCCCACGAGGAGATGGCGGCCGTTCTGCGTGACTTCCACGACGAGGCCGAGCAGTTCACCGCCATCAACCTGCACTCCAACGATCATATCCGTGCGGTGCTGACCAAGGCGCTGGGCAGCGAGCGCGCCAGCAGCCTGATCGAGGACATCCTCGAGACCAGCAATACGGCGTCGGGCATCGACTCCCTGAATCTGATGGAAGCCTCGATGGTCGCGGAAATGATTCGCGACGAGCACCCGCAGATCATCGCCACCATCCTGGTACACCTGGAGCGCGGCCAGGCCGCCGACATCCTGGAGCTGTTCGACGAGAAACAGCGCGACGACGTCATGCTGCGCATCGCCACGTTCAGCGGCGTGCAGCCGGCGGCCCTTCAGGAGCTTACCGAGGTGCTCACCTCGATGCTGGACGGCACCAATCTCAAGCGCAGCAAGATGGGCGGCGTGAGAACCGCCGCCGAGATTCTCAACCTCATGAACTCCGCACAGGAGGAGCAGGTCATCGACGTGGTTCGCGCCCACAGCGAGGACCTCGCACAACGCATCATCGACGAGATGTTCCTGTTCGAGAATCTGCTGGACATCGACGATCGCGGCATCCAGCTGGTCCTGCGGGAAATCGAGACCAACTCTCTGGTCATCGCGCTGCGGGGCGCGGAAGAAGCGCTGATCGACAAGTTCACGCGCAACATGTCCCAGCGCGCGGCACAGCTGATGCGCGAGGACATGGAAAACCGCGGGCCGGTACGCCTGTCCCAGGTGGAAAACGAACAGAAGGCGATCCTGGGCGTAGTGCGGCGACTGGCGGACTCCGGCGAAATCGCCCTGAGCGGTGGCGACGATGGCTACGTCTGATCGCGGCGATCGTCCTGCATCCGGCGACCATGGCGAGTGGCACCGCTGGCAGATGGGAGACCTGGGCCATCCGCCCTCTTCCGACGCCCCCGCCACCCATACCGAAACCCGCCGGCGTCGCCAACAGCAGGACGCCGAGGCCAGGGCTCGTCAGAGCATCGTCGAAAAAGCCCGATGCGAAGGGCTCGAGCAGGGATACCGCGAGGGCCACCAGCAGGGATATCAGGCCGGCTACAGCGAAGGTGTCAAGGAGGGCAACGCCGCCGCCGAGCTGGAATTTCACAAGCGGATGGAGATGACGCTCACCCCTCTCGCCAGGCTGGCGGAAAATTTCCGGCTGGCGCTGGCTTCGCTGGACGCCGAGATCGGGGACCAACTGGTCGAACTGGCGTTGATCGCCGGTCGCCAACTGGCCGGCGAGTCGCTGGCCGCCAAGCCGGAGCACATCCTCAGCGTGGTCCGCGAGCTGCTCGATGCCGACACCACGCTGAGCGGCAAGCCCAGGCTCTGGTTGAATCCTCAGGATCTGGAGCTGGTGAGCTCGACGATGAGTGACACCCTCGAGGCCAGCGGCTGGGAGTGCCATGCCGATCCGACGCTGGAACGCGGCGGATGCCGCGCCACCAGCGCCGGCGGAGGCCTGGATGCGAGCCTGAGCACACAGTGGAAGGCCATTCTCGATCAACGCAGGCGATCGAGGGCCGCTTCGCCCCACACCGATGCAGCGCCCCCCGCAGAGCAGGACGACGGCGACGAAGAGGCCCTCGATGGGTGATGCCGCACGTTCGCCTCAGGCGCCGGAGATGGCTTCGCACCATCAACGCTGGCGCCTCGCGCTGGACAAGGTCACCCAGCGGGTCGAGTCGCTCTCCCACTATCGCCATGAGGGCCGGGTGACCCGCGCCACCGGGCTGGTACTGGAGGCAGTCGGCATCCGCCTGCCCCTGGGCAGCGCCTGCCTGATCGAACTCTCGGCCGGCAATGGCAGTGGCGACGACGAACGCTTCGCCGAGGCCGAGGTCGTCGGGTTCGCCGGAGACAAGCTGTTCCTCATGCCGCTGGCCGATACCAGCGGCCTTCTCCCCGGGGCCCGCGTGCTGGCGCTCAGCGGCAACCGCCTCGACGTCGCCAGCGCAAGACGCTTTCCCCTGGGCGATGGCCTGCTGGGGCGCATCGTCGATGGCAATGGCCGTCCTCTCGACGACCACGGCCCCCTGGAGCAGGCGCCACATGCCCCGCTCGAGACCCCCCCCATCAACCCGCTGGCCCGAGCCCCCATCGATACCACCATCGACGTGGGCATTCGCGCCATCAACGGCCTGCTGACCGTGGGTCGTGGCCAGCGCATGGGGCTGTTCGCCGGCTCGGGGGTCGGCAAGAGCGTTCTGCTGGGCATGATGGCCCGATACACCGACGCCGATGTCATCGTCGTCGGCTTGATCGGCGAACGCGGACGCGAGGTCCAGGATTTCATCGAGAACATCCTCGGCGAGGAGGGGCTGGCCCGCGCCGTGGTGGTGGCGGCCCCGGCCGACACCTCGCCGCTGCAGCGCATGCAGGGCGCCGCCTATGCCACCCGCCTGGCCGAGGACTTCCGCGACCAGGGGCGCAACGTGCTACTGATCATGGACTCGCTGACCCGCTACGCCATGGCCGCCCGCGAGATCGCCCTGGCGATCGGCGAGCCGCCGGCCACCAAGGGCTATCCGCCGTCGGTGTTCGCCAAGCTGCCGGCGCTGGTCGAGCGAGCCGGCAACGGCAAGCGCGGCGGTGGCTCGATCACCGCGTTCTATACCGTGCTGACGGAAGGCGACGATCAACAGGATCCGATCGCCGATTCGGCTCGCGCTATCCTCGACGGCCATATCGTGCTGTCACGCCAGCTGGCGGAGAGCGGCCACTATCCCGCGATCGACATCGAAGCCTCGATCAGCCGCGCGATGCCCGCCGTGGTCGACACCAGGCGCCTGCGTCAGGCCCAGGGATTCAAGCAGATGATCTCCCGCTATCAGCGCAATCGCGACCTGATCAATGTCGGCGCCTATGTCAGCGGCCAGGATCCCCAGCTCGACCGCGCCGTCGCTCTCTATCCCCGGCTGGAGACCTTCCTGCAGCAGCGGATGAATGAGACGGCCGGCATCGAACACACCCGAGCGGAACTCGACCGGCTCATTCCGATCGACGATTGACCCGTCATCCAGGCGTGCCGTTTCAACGCCCCCTTCCTCACTGACCGCGATCGGGAATAGTGGCTTTTTTTGCCGCTTATCGAACCTTTAGTGTGGTGTCGGCACCGTCACAATGGGAACCGTTGAATTCTCCCGTCGCCACGTCGACGGATTGGTTGGATAGGAGGTAACGCTTTGGCCAACATGCAAGCCATGGAGATGCTTCGAGACCTGGCACAGCGCAGCAGCGAAAAGGCCGTGGAGAATCTCGGCCGGCTGCAGCGTCAACAACAGGAAGCCCAGACACAGCTGGGACAGCTCCAGCGCTATCGGGACGAGTATCAGCGCAAGCTTCACGACAGCCTGACCCAAGGCGTTTCCTCCAGCCAATGGCGCGACTACCAGCAGTTCATCGGCTCCCTCGACAAGGCGATCGAACAGCAGCAGCGGCGGCTCGGGGAGCATCAGACGCGAGTCGACAGCGGCAGAGAGCATTGGCAGGGAGAACGCCGGAAGCTCAACGCCTACGAG
The DNA here is from genome assembly GCF_982684285.1 of Salinicola sp. Classification (NCBI taxonomy): domain Bacteria; kingdom Pseudomonadati; phylum Pseudomonadota; class Gammaproteobacteria; order Oceanospirillales; family Halomonadaceae; genus Salinicola; species Salinicola sp. The sequence continues at coordinate 10,493 of NZ_CEXLVS010000073.1, forward strand.
ACCCTGCATGCCAGAGGGGAGCGCGACGCCGCGTATCGCAACGCTCGTCAGGAGCAGCGTCACAGCGACGAGATGGCCGCACAGCTGCTCCGTCGGCAGCGAGACCGGCATTCACAGCAAGGCTGAAGTAGAGATTCGACGCACCGGCTCGAGGCTTTGATCCGAAGCGTCACCCGACCACGAAACCGATGGCCTGCCCATGGAACTTTCTTCAATCACCGCCGTGACGCCGTCCTCGGACCGCAGCGCCAGTGCCAAAGGCAAGGCGTCCAGCGAGAGCGCCCCCTTCGCCGATTCCCTGCGGCGCGTGGCGGCCGAAAAATCACCGCGGCCAGCTGCACAGGAAGGCGCATCCGCCGCCAAGGCGTCGGATTCGGAGTCCAACCGACGCCCCGCGGATGAAGTCGCCAACGGCGCGGGACAGCGACCAGCCGACGAAAGCGCGGCAGCCGGCGCGGGGGATTCCGCCGCGGCTACCGCACCCGTCCTGCAGGCGCTCGACGAAGGAGACATGTCCCGGCTCCGCGCCATCCTGTCCAGCCTTTCGCCCGCTGCCGGCGACCCATCGCCAGGCACCAAGGACGTCGATGACGGTTCGGGCTCGCCCGATGGCGAAGCGCTTGCGGCCATGGTGGCCGGCTTGTCGCTGGCCATGGCGTCGCAGCCGCTGACCCCCTCCGTCGCGGGCGGTGCTGGCACCGCAACCTTGCCTAGAGGCGGACAGCCGGTACCGGCGCAGCTGGCTCTCAAGGTCACCGCCACCGCACCGACGGCCGGTGACGCCGCCGCGATCGGTGCACCAGCCACCGAAGGTGATCAGGGCGACGCCTCGGACCGCCCCAAGGCATCCAGTGGTCAACCGGGCTTCGGTGGCTTGCTGTCAGCCATCGATAGTCGACGCAGTGACGGCGCCATGCCAGGGGCAAATCCCGGCATGACCGCCACCAACGGCCAGATGCCCGTCACCCCCGGCACGCCGGATAACGCAGCCGTGACCACGGCCAGCCAGATTGGCGATGCCGCATCGATCGGCCTGCCCGAGCGAAGCGCCCAGGATGCCGGTCCCGCCCCGACTCCCCGCTCGGACATCGGCGCGTTGACGAACGCCACCGCCGCCCCCTCCAGCGCCGCGAGCCCCGCGACGGCGAGTGCGGCAACGCCAGGCTTCGTCAACGCCCCCGTGCAGTCCCCCCAGTGGCCGGCCTCTTTCGGCCAGCAGGTACTGCAGATGCACCAGCGCGGCGACCAGCAGATGTCGCTCCGCCTCCATCCCCAGGAACTGGGCCCGTTGAGCGTCTCCCTGACGGTCCAGGACCAGCAGGCACAGCTTCAGATTCTGTCAGCACACGCCCCGGTTCGCGCCGCGGTCGAAGCGGCGATTCCCCAGCTTCGCCAGGCTCTGGCCGACAGCGGCATCGCGCTGGGCGAGGCGATGGTGAGCGACCAGGGCCAATTCCAGCAGGGCCAGTCTTCCGGCGACGACCGCCCGCACCGCGGAGCCGGCGCCGCCGGCTCGCTGTTGACGGCGTCGGGTATCGATCCGGTCGACGACGTCGCGGTGCGGAACCTGACGCTGACCGACAATGGCAATATCAACCTTTACGCCTGACCGACGCTGCCGATAACACGGGTGGCGACTGGCCGGTGCCAGTCGTGGCACTACGCCGTGCGGTGCGTCGGCGGCCAACTCCCCGCCCTGCGCCACTCGGGCACGAAAGGGGAAGTTGGCCGACCGGAAGGCGTCTTTTCCGTCGATCGCCAGGCCCCCCGCCACCGCATAATCCGCTGCAACTTCCAGAGATGACCCGTAATGGCAGAAGCAATGGCCGCACCCCGTAAAAGTCGATCCCTACTTCTCGTGGGCCTGTTGATCGTCCTGCTGGCGATCGCGAGTTCGATCGCCGTGTACTTCTTCCTCGATGCCCGTGACGGCAACGAGTCGACCGATGTCGTCGAGGAGCAGCCGGCCGAACCGCCCGTGCCGATATTCGTGACCATTCAGCCTTTCACGGTCAACCTGCAGAGCGATTACGGAGATCGGCTGCTCTACGTGGGGTTGTCGCTACGCGTCAACGACGACGAGACCAGCGATTTCCTGACCCAGCACATGCCGGAAGTTCGCAGCCGGTTGCTGATGCTCCTCTCCGGCAAGAGCGCGGAGGAGCTGATCAAGCCCGAGGGCAAGATCAAGTTGAAGCAGCAGATTCTCGGCCTGTTCGACGAGCCGATCACCACGCCGCAGCCCACGTTAGCCATCAGTGACGTGCTGTTCTCCGATTTCATCGTGCAGTAAGCGGACGCCAGGCCAACCATGTCCCAAGACGACCTGTTATCGCAGGAAGAGATCGATGCCCTCCTCAACGGCGTCAGCGGCGATGACGACAAACCCGCCGACGAACCGAAAGGCGGACGTCGCACGCGCCCGTTCGATCCGGCAAATCAGCACCGGGTCGTTCGCGAACGCCTGCAGGCGCTGGACATCATCAACGAACGCTTCGCGCGTCTGTTTCGGGTTGCGCTGTTCAACCTGATCCGGCGCAGTGCCGATATCACGGTATCCGGCGTGCGCTACCAGAGCTACAGCGAGTTCGCGCGCAACCTGCCGGTGCCGACCAACCTCAACCTGATCAGCCTCAAGCCACTCAAGGGTACGGCACTGCTGGTGTTTCCCCCGGGGCTGGTGTTCATGGTGGTGGACAACCTGTTCGGCGGCGACGGACGGTTTCTGACCAAATCCGACGGCCGCGAGTTCACCGCCACCGAGCAGCGCATCATCCAGCGCCTGATGTCGTTGGCGCTGGAGGGCTACAGCGACGCCTGGAAATCGATCTACCCCCTGGAGATCGACTACATGCGCTCGGAGATGCAGGTCCGCTTTGCCAACATCACCAATTCGCCGAACGAGATCGTCGTCAACAGCACCTTTCATCTCGAAGTCGGCAATCTGGCCAGCGACTTCAACATCTGCATACCGTTTTCGATGATCGAACCGATCCGGGACATTCTCTCCAGTCCGATCGGTGCGCTCGACAGCGACGACACCCAGTGGGAGTCGCGCATGGCCGGCGAAATCAAGCAGACCCAGGTCGAACTGATCGCCGATTTCGTCAAGATCCCCTCGACCATCGGCGATGTGCTGTCGCTGGAGGTCGGGGACGTTCTTCCCATCGAACTTCCCAAAGCCATCGACGTGCGAGTCGACGGCGTGCCGGTCATGACCTGCGAGTACGGGAGCCGGCAAGGCCAGCGCGCGCTGCGGGTGAAACATCTCATCGACCATGGTACGTACTCCGCCATGAAGGACTTCGACAATGAGTGACGATCAAAAACCGGGATCCCAGAAGGGATCCTCCGAGGCGGCTGAAGACAGCCAGCAGGAAGCCGAGGACCTGTGGGCCGCGGCGATGGCGGAACAGGGCGTGGAGCCCGAGACCGACGAGGCCGGATCCGTCGAGACACGGGCCGACGAGACGGAATCCGCCCAGGCGCCCGATGTCGACGCGAAAGCGAAAGCCGCGGCGCCGAGCTCATCGGATCACGGGGTGTTCCAATCCTTCGACCAGGGGGAGAACGACACTCGCCAGCCCCGCGACCTGGGCGTGGTCATGGACATTCCGGTCAAGCTGTCGGTGGAGCTGGGCAGAACGCGCATCACCATCAAGCAGCTGCTGGAGCTCGCCCAGGGCTCGGTGGTGGAGCTGGACGGCCTCGCCGGCGAGCCCATGGACATCCTGATCAACGGCTACCTCATCGCCCAGGGCGAGGTGGTGGTCGTGGATGACAAATACGGCATTCGTATCACTGAAATCATCACGCCGTCAGAGCGCGTCCAGAAATTGAACCGATGAACGAAGATACCCTACGGCAGGCCTCCCAGGCCGGCGGCGGCGACAGCATCGGTCTGCTGATGATGGGCAAGACCGCGGCCTCCCTGCTCGTGGTCGTCGCGATCATCCTGGCCTGCGCCTGGTTGCTCAAGCGCATCGGACCCAATCGGCGAGCAGGCACGCAACATCTTCGCGTCGTCGCCAGCACGCCGGTGGGACAGCGCGAACGCGTGGTGATCGTCGAAGTCGCGGATCGCTGGCTGGTGCTGGGTGTCGGTGGCGGACAGGTGACCCGACTGGACACGCTCGAGCCACCGGCGACACCCGACGCGGCGCCTCCGGGGCCCCCGCTCGCCGGTTCCTTCGCCAGCCGCTTTGCACAGGCGCTGAAGCAGAACGCGCGGGGGGCGGCCCGGGGTCGACAGAACGGGCGGGACCGCAGCTAGTGGCGATTGCACTCCGACCCAGGCCGCGCCACGTCGTCGCTTTGTTGGTGGCCCTGCTGACGATGACGGCCAGCCATTGGGCGGTGGCCCAGGCCCTGCCCGGCATCATCAGCGAGCCGCTGCCCGATGGCGGCCAGCGCTGGTCGTTGAGCCTGCAGACCCTGCTGTTCTTGTCGTCGCTCGCCTTCCTGCCGGCGATGCTGTTGATGATGACCTGCTTCACGCGAATCATCATCGTCCTCGGGCTGCTGCGCACGGCCATGAGCACGCCATCGGCGCCGCCGACCCAGGTCCTGCTGGGGCTCGCGCTGTTTCTCACCTTCTTCGTCATGTCACCGGTGCTGGATCGTGTCTACGACGAGGCCTGGCAGCCGTTCTCGGCCGAGCAGATTTCACTGGAGGAGGCGCTGGACCGGGGTAGCCAGCCTTTCCGCGAGTTCATGTTCGCGCAGACCCGGGAGGCCGACCTGGCGATGTTCGCCCGTATCGCCGATATCGGCGAGATGCAGGGTCCGGAAGACGTGCCGATGCGGATACTGGTGCCGGCGTACGTCACCAGCGAACTGAAGACGGCGTTCCAGATCGGCTTCACGATCTTCATCCCGTTCCTGATCATCGACCTCGTCGTGGCCAGCGTGCTGATGGCGCTGGGGATGATGATGGTGCCGCCCGCCACGATCTCGCTACCGTTCAAGCTGATGCTGTTCGTGCTGGTCGACGGCTGGCAACTCCTGATCGGTTCGCTGACCCAGAGCTTCTATTTTTCATGACTCCTGACATGAATCGCGTCGTCATGGAGCGTCGTACGACCGTACGGAGGTGAGCAATGTCTCCCGAGATGGTAATGAGCCTTGCCTATCAGGGCATGAAGGTGACCTTGATGATGGCCGCGCCGCTGCTGTTGACCGCGCTGCTGATCGGCCTGCTGGTGAGCCTGTTTCAGGCCGCGACGCAGATCAACGAGATGACTCTCTCCTTCATCCCCAAGATCCTCGGTGTCTTCGCCATGCTGATCGTCTCCGGCGCCTGGATCATCCAGTTGCTGGTCAACTTCACCCGGGAACTGCTGCAGAACATTCCCCAGATGGTCAGTTGAGGCCCCGTCGCCGGCGATGATCGACATCACCTCCGACCAGTGGCTGGGCTGGCTGCAGCTGTTCTTCTGGCCCACCGTTCGCATTCTCGCTTTCTTCATGGCTTCGCCGCTGTGGAGCCTGCCCAGCGTACCGACACCGGTCAAGGCGCTGTTCGGCGCCGGCATCGCCATCGCCATCGCCCCTTCCTTGCCACCGATGCCGGCGATCCCTCTCTTTTCACTGGAAAGTTTCGGCATCATGCTGCAGCAGATCCTGATTGGCGTCGCCATGGGGATGGTGCTGCGAATCATGATCGCCGTGGTGCAGACCGCCGGCGAATTCATCAGCATGCAGATGGGTCTCGCGTTTGCGACTTTCTATCAGCCGGATGCCGGCACCAACACCATGGTGTTGTCGCGCATGCTGGAGTTGCTGACGCTACTGATGTTCCTGGCGATGAACGGGCACTTGATCACCATCGAAATCCTCGCCTGGACCTTCGAGGAGCTGCCCATCGGCGCC
>NZ_CEXLVS010000074.1:0-16349 GCF_982684285.1 Salinicola sp.
AGCATGGAGGCCACGGCCGTGACGACGCTGTTCCCAACGCCGCCTGCCTGCAGTTCGACCAAGGGGCTGACGGGGCACACGCTTGGCGCCGCGGGGGCCCTCGAAGCCGCTTTCTGCTGGCTGGCGCTCACCCAGAGGCGGCTGCCGGCACATCGGTTCGACGGGGACTATGATCCGGAGATCCCCCCGCTCCCCCTGGTGACGAACGGTGCAGCGCCGCAACGCCGGCCGCGCCGGGCGCTGAGCAACAGCTTCGCCTTCGGCGGCAACAATGCCAGCCTGCTGTTGACGCTGGACCATCCAACCGAATGACGAGACGCCAGAACGAAGAGAGACTGTCATCTTGAACCCCTCCAGCGCGGTTCGCCTGCCCTGCGCCGTCGAACCCTTGATACCGCACGCCAGGCGCATGTGCCTGCTGACCCACCTGATCGCCGCCACCGACGATGGCGCGACCGCGGAAACGTCGACGCGCCACGACGACCTGTTCGCCGAGGCCGACGGCATTCCCGCCTGGGTCGGGGTCGAGTGGCTGGCCCAGACCGTCGCTGCCTGGGCCGGCTTTCAGGCATCCGGCTCGACCGAGACACCGGCGCCCGGCCTGTTGCTCGGGGCCAGGCGCTACCGGGCCCGGGTGCCCGTCTTCGCCTTCGATCAGCGAATTCAGGTCACGATCACCGTCGATTTCGTCGCTGACAACGGCGTTACCCAGGTCAGCGGCGAGCTGCGCCGGGCCGGGACCCGCGAACCGCCACTGGCTCACGGCAGCCTGACGCTCTACCGCCCCGACTCGATGCCGATCCGGGGCGACGCCTGACCTCCCGGCCCCATCATTCGCAGCTCTGCTACCGAGGCTTCATGGAAGACAAACATCCCGAGACGATTCTGGTCACCGGCGCCAATCGCGGCATCGGCAAGGCGATCGCCACGCGCCTGGCCCGCGACGGCTTCGACCTGGTACTGCACTGCCGCCGCCCGGGGGGCGATATCGAGGAGGTCCGGGCAGGAATAGAAGCCGAGGGCCGCCAGGCCCGCGTGATCCATTTCGACGTCACGGCGCGGGAGGCGGCCCAGGCGGTGCTGGAGGCCGACATTGCCGAGCACGGCTGCTACTACGGCGTGGTCTGCAATGCCGGCATCACCGCGGACAGGCCCTTCCCGGCACTCGCGGGTGAGGACTGGGACAGCGTGCTGCGGACCAATCTGGATGGCTTCTACAATGTCCTGCATCCGCTGGTCATGCCGATGATCCAACGCCGCAAGCCCGGTCGTATCGTGGCGCTCTCGTCGATGTCGGGGTTGACGGGCAATCGCGGCCAGGTCAACTACAGCGCCGCCAAGGCCGGGATCATCGGCGCCAGCAAGGCGCTCGCCGTCGAGCTGGCCAAGCGCCGGATTACGGTCAACTGCGTGGCGCCAGGCTGGATCGAGACCCAGATGACCGACGAGCTGCCGAAAGACGAGGTTCGCAAGCTGATACCCATGCAGCGCACCGGAACGGCCGAAGAGGTCGCCGGCACCGTCAGCTTCCTCTGTTCGCAGGATGCCGCCTACATCACCCGCCAGGTGATCGCGGTGAACGGCGGCATGATCTGAGCGCGGCTGAAGCACTACTTTAGCGAGTGCTCAAGAAACAGCGGTCCCGTGCCGATAAAGCGTCATGGCGGCAATGACTCCCCCCTGATTGGACATCGGCATGAAATCCGGCATCTCCATCGCCCTGATCATCATCGTGCTACTGGCGCTGGCCGCTGGTGGCGTGCTGGCCAGCGAACTTGACTGGCCACTGCCGGCCGATGCGCTGGCACCGCTGGGCATCTATCTGCTGACCCTGGTCCTGGCGGGTTGGCTCTGCGTGCAGTTGGTCGTCCTGGTCAGAGGGCTGAACCGCCAACAGCAGGCCCTGATCGAAAGCCAGGACGCGGTGCGCCGCCAACTGGAAGCGGCGGAGCTGTCGCAACTGATGGGGCAGTTCGTGCAGCACGCCGAGGCGCTGCTCGACAAGGAGAGTCTGGATCCGAACAAGCGCAGCGTGATGCGTTGTTTGGCGATCGATGCGCTGCGCGGCAACAGCGGCCGGGGCGACGTGAACTACACGCGCCTGGCCAGGCTCTTCGAATGGCTGGATGCCGAGGCGGATCGTCACCAGAACGACCCTCACCGGCTGCAGCTGATGTTACCCACGCTGATGCAGTACGCCGAGATCGCCTGGCAACTGTGCCAGGTCGGCGAGAGCCAGGCGGATCGGCTGTCGCGCTTTCTGCAACACCAGCCGACACCACCCTCCCGCGACGACGCCTGATCGGCGGGCTACTTGATCGCGGCCGTCAGGGTAATCTCCACCCGCAGCGACTTCGCCGGCATCGGTGCCGTGATACAGGTGCGCGCCGGCGCATGCCCTTCGGGGACCCAGGCATCCCAGACCGCATTCATCGCCGCGAAGTCGTCCCCGTCCGCCAGATAGATGGTGGCGGAGAGCAGGTGCTCCCGGTCCGAACCGATCTCGTCCAGCAGCGCCTCTACCCGGGAGAGCATGCTCAATGTCTGCGCGGTGATGTCGCCCTCCCGGGCTTCGGGGCCCGCCACCTGGCCGCAGAGATAGGCGACGCCATTGTGGATCACCGCACGGCTCATGCGGGTCTGCGGATCGTGACGTTGAATGGTCATGGATGACTCCTGTGGGGACGGCGGGCGAGTGCCGGTGACGGTGAATGAGCCACGGCGGCGGTGATGCGCCGTGGCGAGCGGTCAGCGCAGTATAAGCGTTGCGGTCCGCGCGTGTCGCAGCATGGCGGTGGTGGTGCTGCCGACCAGCAGATGGCGAATCCGCGAGTGACCGTAGGCGCCCATGATCGTCAGGTCGATCTGCTGTCGGTCCGCGTAGTCGGCGAGGACTTCATCGACGTCCCCGGCCAGGATAGTGCCCTGGGCGTCGACCTGCCCCTGACGCAGCCGCTCCAGCGCCCACTCGAGCTGGGCTCGCTGATCGTCGGTGCCGGCACCGATCATGACGACGTGGCAGACCAGGCCGTTGAGCAGCGGGCTGTCGGCGATCATCTCGACTCCCTTGCGGGTCGTCTGACCGCCATCGAACGCCAGCAGCAGCCGTGACGGCGGCTGGAATTCGGGCGGGGTCACCAGAATCGGAGTATGCAGCGTACGCACGACCCGTTCGAGATTGCTGCCCAGGTGCTCGAGGGCTTCACTGGCGGATTCGCCACGCTTGCCCAGCACGACCAGCCGCGTCTGAGGCTCGCGCTCGACCAGCGACTCGATCAGATCGCCGTGGCGCAGCGCGGTCGAGACCCCGACACTGGGTGCCAGGCGCTCGGCCTGGCTCCGCGCGGCCTCGAGCAACTCGCGACCATGCTGCTGGGCCAGCTTGGCACGCTGCTCGTCGAGCTCGGTGAGCTGCTCGCGCAGATGTTCACGGCTGCCGAGACCGATCTGCCCGCTGGCGTCGGTGGTGCCCAGGCTGGATGCCTTGCTCAACACGTGCATCAGCTCGAGCGGCGTGCCGAGGCGTTCGGCGGCCCAGGCGGCCGCGGCGCAGACCGCAAAAGCGTGGTGCGAGTCGTCGATGCAGGCCAGAACCTGACGTTCACTCATGGCGTTCTCCTCTGCACTATCGTCTGGTGGACAGGCGTCCCACGATTCGCGATCGATTGACGCCCGTATTCGTGGCTCGTGGCCAAAGTCTAATGACCCATCAGTTTTTCCACCGCATCCGGCTTGTCGTGCACGCCGAAGCGATCGACCAGGGTGGCACTGGCCTGGTTCATGCCCACCACCTCGACTTCGGTACCCTCGCGCCGGAACTTGACCACCACGTTGTCCAACGCCTCGACCGCCGTGATATCCCAGAAGTGGGCACGGGAGACATCGATCGTCACCCGCTCGATCGCCTCTTTGAAATCGAATCCGGCGTTGAAGCGGGTCGACGAGGCAAAGAACACCTGGCCGACGACGTCATAGTTGCGTGTCTTGCCGTCGTCGTCCATGCGACTCCCGATGTAGAGGATCTGCCCGACCTTGTTGGCGAAGAACAGCGACGCCAGCAGCACACCGACCAGCACGCCGATCGCCAGGTTGTGGGTGGTGACCACCACCACCACGGTGGCCAGCATGACGATGTTGGTCGACATCGGGTGACGACGCAGGTTGACGATCGACTCCCAACTGAACGTGCCGATCGAGACCATGATCATCACCGCCACCAGTGCGGCCATGGGGATCTGCGAAACCCAGTCGCCGAGGAAGACCACCAGGATCAGCAGGAAAGCGCCGGCGATCAGGGTCGACAGGCGCGTACGCCCGCCGGATTTCACGTTGATCACCGACTGCCCGATCATCGCGCAGCCGGCCATGCCGCCAAGCAGGCCCGAGAAGATATTGGCGACGCCCTGCCCCTTGCACTCGCGGTTCTTGTCACTGGACGTATCGGTCAACTCGTCGACGATCGTCGCCGTCATCATCGACTCCAGCAGGCCGACCACGGCGATGCCCAGCGAATACGGCAGGATGATCATCAGGGTGTCGAGATTGAGCGGCACGTCGGGCCACAGGAAGACCGGCAGGGAATCGGGCAGCTCGCCCATGTCGCCCACGGTACGAATGTCCAGGCCGCTGACCATGTAGACGATCGTCAGCACCACGATGCAGACCAGCGGCGACGGCAACGCCTTGCCGATCACCGGCAGATAGGGAAACAGATAGATGATGCCGAGCCCGGCGGCGGTCATCGCATAGACGTGCCAGGTGACATCGGTCAGCTCCGGCAGCTGGGCCATGAAGATCAGAATCGCCAGCGCGTTGACGAACCCCGTCACCACCGAGCGCGATACGAATCGCATCAACTCGCCCAGGCGCAGGTAGCCGAACACGATCTGGATCACCCCGGTCAGCAGCGTCGCCGCCAGCAGGTATTCGAGGCCGTGATCGCGGACCAGGGTCACCATCAGCAGCGCGGTGGCGCCGGTGGCGGCGGAGATCATCCCCGGGCGGCCGCCGGTGAAGGCGATCACCACGGCGATCGAGAACGAGGCGTAGAGGCCGACCTTGGGATCGACGCCGGCGATGATCGAGAACGCGATCGCCTCCGGAATCAGCGCCATGGCGACCACGGCGCCGGCGAGCACGTCGGCACGGACGTTGGACAGCCAGTGTTTTCTTATCAGTTCGAGCATGGGCAGTTCTCTGTCATGAGCCACGGTGGGCGGCCAGGGACATCGCCGTTGCGTTTCGACAAGACGAAACTGCAGTGGTCGATCTCCGTCGTCAGGGACATCGAACGCAGGGCGTTGTCGGTCGACCACCACGCATTCGCGGCAAGTCTTTGAATTGAATGGGAGCAGCAAAACAGTGCCGTCCGCCGACCGGGAGGATCGGAGACAGCCGGGCGGGTGCCGAAAGGCACGCCGGGACGGGGGCGTGACGCTAGGGTGGAGTCATACCGACGATGGTACTGGCAAAACGGGCTTGCATGGAGTCGGACCCTGTCGAGCGCGGCAGGCGCGTCGTTGGATGATTATCTCGAGGCGCAGGAGTCTACCACTAACGTCGAAAAGTTCCCAGCCGCGATCGCCGGGGGCGAATCGTCACCGTCGGCTTCGATGCCTCAGCGGTTGTGCGCTTCCAGAAACCGCTGCATCGCCTCGACGGTGGCGTCGCTGCAGTGGTGCTCGATCCCTTCGGAGTCGGCTTCGGCGACATGGGGGGGGACGCCGAGTGCCAGCAGGGTCGACAATACCAGTTGGTGGCGGGCCTCCACTTTCTCGGCCAGTTCGCTCCCCTTTACGGTGAGGAAGACGCCGCGATAGGGGCGCGCCTCGGCCAGACCGTCACGCTTGAGCCTGGCGATCACCTTGGAAACGGCGGCGGCGCTGACCCCGAAACGCTCGGCCAGGTCGCTGGCCCGAGCTTCGCCGTGATCGCGATGAAGCTGCGCGATCTCCTCCACGTAGTCTTCCACCAGCTCCTGCTGATGGTCGAGACGCGTGCGCTCGAAGCGGGCATAACGTGGACGTGGCGTTACTGGCATGATGTTCTCATCGACGGGCTGAAGTGAAGGACGGCGAGAGTGTGTCGGGCGTGCTCCCGCCCGCGTCCCTGAGAGCCTACAGCAACTCGAAGGCCAACACATAGCCATTCAACGAGATGATGATCGCCGCGATCACACATCCCAGCGCCGTCACCCAGGCACGATTGGTCAGATTTCCCATCACGCGGTGCTGTGCGGTGAAGTGGAGCAGCGGCACCAGCGCGAAGGGTATCCCGAAACTCAGCACGACCTGGCTGGCGACCAGCACCTGCTGCTCGGGAAAGCCCAGCATGATCACCGCGATCGCCGGCAACATGGTCAACAGGCGGCGCAGCCAGATCGGGATGGTGAAGCCGACGAATCCCTGCATCACCACCTGGCCCGCCATGGTGCCGACGATCGACGAGGAGAGCCCCGCCATCAGCAGCGTGAAGCCGAACAGGGTGCTTGCCAGATCCCGGTCCATCAACGGCGCCAGCAACTGGTAGCTCTGCTCGATCGATGCGACGCCGGTGCGCCCGTTGTCGAAGAAGACCGCCGCGGCCAGTGCCAGCATCGACAGATTGATGATCCCGGCGATCCCCATGCCGATGATCACGTCCCAACGGTAGTAACGCATCGCGCGGCGGCGCTGCTCGTCGGTATGGGTCGCCACCCGGCGCTGTGACAGTGACGAATGCAGATAGATGACGTGGGGCATCACGGTAGCGCCCAGGATACCCGCCGCCAGGAACACCGCGTAGCCGTCCGGGAACTGGGGCAGCAACAGGCCCTCGAGCGCCGGCGCGGCGTCGGGGCGCCCCATGACGATCTGGATCACGAACCCTGCCGCCACCGCCATCAGCATGCTGCCGATGATGATCTCGAGCAGCCGAAAACCGAAACGCTGCATGTAGAGCGCCAGGTACGTGATCGCTCCGGTGAGCAGCGCCCCCTCGAGCATCGACATGCCGAACAGTAGATTGAAGGCCAGTGCGGCACCGAGGAATTCCGCCAGATCGGTGGCGATCGCCACCAGCTCGGCCTGGACCCAGTAGAACCAGACCAGCGGCCGCGGGTAGCGATCCCGGATCATCTCGGCCAGGTTCTTGCCAGTCGCCAGGCCAAGGCGAACCGACAGCGTCTGGATCAGCATCGCCATCAGGTTGGCCCATAGCACCACCCACAGCAGGACGTAGCCGTAGCGCGAGCCCGCCTCGATGTTGGTGGCGAAGTTGCCCGGGTCGATATAGGCCACCGCCGCGATCATGGCGGGGCCGAAGAACGGCAGGAAGCGCGACAGCGCCGACCGGCGGCGGCCGCCGACCTGCACCGTCTCGCTCCCTTTGCAGGACTCGATAACGCTGTCGGACACGATGGAACCCTGAAATTTGTCAACGAACCGGCGCATTTATGCCCCGGTTATCAATTTAAACCTTGGTTGACAAGATATACCCGAGTTACCAACGGCGCAACGGTGCGCGCCCATGAGTTATTTCAATCGGCCCGATTGATTGGTCCGCATCACGCCACCCCGAGCATCCCTAGCGCCACTGCAGGATCGGCCAGCCGCGGGCGGTGGCGGTCTCGCGCAGGCGGGCGTCCGGCTGCGTGGCGTGGGGATGATCGACGAATTCGAGCAGCGGCAGGTCGTTGTAGGAGTCGCTGTAGCCCCAGGTCTCCCAACCCTCGGCAAACCCGGTGTCGTGAGCGTCGAGCCACTGGGCGAAGGCGTCGAGCTTGCCGCGCTGGTAGGTCTGGATACCGGTGGGCTCGCCGGTGAAGCAGTCGTCGGCGTTGAACTCGGGCAGCGTGGCGAGCGCGCCGTCGGCCCCGACGGCCGCAGCGATGGGCGCGACCAGATGATGCATCGAGGCGGAGATCACCAGCGTGGCGTGCCCTTTGCGACCGTGTTCCTGTAGCCGCGCGACGCCTTCCTGCATCAGGCGCGGGCGCACCCTGGCCTCGACGAAGGCTTCGACCTGTTCACGCACCTCGCGGCGGGAGCGACCGATCAGCGGCGCCAGCGTGAAACGCAGATGCTCGGTCATGTCCAGCGTTCCAGCATGATACTGCGCGTCGTGGGCGCGCATCTGTCCCAGCAGGCTCTCCCCATCGGCGACCCAGCCGCACTCGATGATCCATTCGAGCCAGAGATGGGTGCAATCGCCGTCGAGCAGCGTGTCGTCGAGATCGAAAATGGCCAGGGCGGACGGCGGGTGCGGCGGAAGGGATCGTGACGTAGCCAAGCGTGACTCCGGTTCAAGCGGCTGAAGATGACATCAGGATACACGCTGGCGTCGCGACGGACAGCGTCCGCCGGCGTCGATCAGCCGTCGTCCTTCGGTGCGGCTGCCCCGGAGAATCCCCGCATTGTCTTGAACGCTTCCATGATGTCCATCGGCAGCGGGAAGACGATGGTGGAGGCGTTCTTGTTGCTCATGTCACTCATGGTCTGGAGATAACGCAGCTGCAGCGCCGCCGGATTGCGCGACATGATATCGGCCGCCTCGACCAGCTTTTCGGCCGCCTGCTGCTCGCCCTCGGCATGGCTCACCTTGGCGCGGCGCTCGCGTTCGGCTTCGGCCTGACGGGCGATCGCCCGGATCATGCTCTCGTCGAGATCGACATGCTTGATCTCGACGTTGGCGACCTTGATCCCCCAGGCTTCGGTCTGGGTGTCGATGATCTCCGGGATGTCGTCGTTGAGCTTGTCGCGTTCGGAGAGCATCTCGTCGAGATCGTGCTTGCCCAGCACCGAGCGCAGCGTTGTCTGCGCCAGCTGGCTGGTGGCGTTGACGTAGTTCTCGACCTGGATGATCGCCCGCTCCGGATCGACGACACGGAAATAGAGCACCGCGTTGACGCGCACGGTGACGTTGTCCTGCGAGATGACGTCCTGTTCCGGCACGTCCATGGTGATCACGCGCAGGTCGACCACCTGCATCTTCTGGACCACCGGGATCAGGAAGAACAGCCCCGGGCCCTTGACGTCCTGGAAGCGGCCCAGAAAGAACACCACGCCACGGCGATATTCCGGCAGGATCCGGACCGACGCCAGCAGCAGCAGAATCAGCAGTACCACGGGTACCAGATAGGCGAACATCATCTCGTCTCCTTCCTGCAGGACAGCCTTCCGCACCGTCCTCGCGACGGGCGTCGGGCATCGGTTTCAGGTCGACGGCGGCGGGCACGCGACGCCGATCGGTTCGACGCTGACGGTCAATCCGTCCAGCGCCGTCACGCGCAGCTTGTCGCCCTTGTGAATTCGGGCTTCTCCGCGCGCCCGCCAACGCTCGCCGTGCAGCAGCACCTTGCCGCGCCCGGCGGAAAAATCCCCCAGCGCCACCGCATCGGCACCGATCAGCTCCTCGCGACCGGTCAACGGGATGCGGCGACGCACCCCCATCAGGCGCATCACGCCCCATAGCAGGAAACCGGACGCCACCAGCGCTGTGCCACCGATCAGCGGCCACGCCACTGCACTGTTGGCCTCGTCCATCAATAGGATGGAACCGATCACGAAGGCGACGATACCGCCCACCCCAAGCGCACCGAAACTGGGCAGGAAGGCTTCGCCGACGATCATGACCAGGCCGAGCAGAACCAGTCCCAGCCCCGCCAGATCGATCGACAGCACCTGAAAGGCGAACAACCCCAGCAACAGGCTGATACCGCCTACCACGCCCGGAATGATCGTGCCGGGACTGGCGAGTTCGAACACCAGCCCGTAGAAGCCGATCAGCAGCAGGCCGTAGGCGATGGTGGGGTTGGCGATGAACGACAGCAGCGAGGTACGCCAGTCCGGCATTTCCCGAACGATCTCGATACTTTCGGTAGAGAGCGTGCGCGTGCCGGTCTCCAGTGTCACCGGGCGGCCGTCCAGCTGCGCCAGCAGGTCGTCGAGATCGGTGGCCACCAGATCGATGACGTTGCGTTCGAGTGCTTCCTGCGCGCCGAGATTGGCCGCCTCCCGCACCGCCTGTTCGGCCCAGTCCGCGTTGCGTCCATGGCGTTGAGCGTATCCGCGTATCGTGGCCACGGCATCCTCGACCACCTTGCGGCGCATCGCCTCGCCGTCGGCATCGTCGCGGGTGTCGCCGCCCAAGGTCACCGGGGTGGCGGAACCGAGATGGGTGCCCGGCGCCATCGCCGCTATCGGGCTCGCGTAGAGAAGATAGGTTCCCGCACTGGCCGCACGGGCCCCGCTCGGCGTGACGTAGATCGCCACCGGCACTTCGGCGGCGAGTATGGACTGGGCCAGTCGACGCATCGACTCGACCTGGCCGCCGGGGGTATCGAGCTCGACGACCAGGAGTTGCGCCCCCATCGACTCGGCCTGTCGAATACCGCGCTCGACGTAGTCCCGCGTTGCCGGGTTGATGCCGTCATCGAGGGTGAGCACCAGCGCCTGCGGGGCGGAGGACGACTGCGCCAAAGCCGCCATGGCCACCAGCCCGCCCACCAGCAGGCAGGCGAGCCAGCCCACGCAGCGCTGGCGCCGTGTCGGGAATTCGCGAGTACCACCCGTCGAGTGAACCATACTCGCAGCGTAGTCAGTTTCTCGCGTCGATGCCGTTAATCAGTAGTCGCGAGACTCAGGACTGCAGCTTTCCCTCGCGCTTGAGCATCACCTCGAACTGGTCCGCCAGCGCCTCCATGTCGGGCGCCATCATGTCGGGAGGATCCCCCCAGGGCTCGAACGGCACTTTGGGATTGCGCTGGATCCACGCTGCGCGCAGCCCGGCGTAGCGCGCACCGATGATGTCGAAAGGATTGCTGGAGATCAGCCAGGTGTTGTCGGGACGGCTGTGCGTGCGTCGACGCAGGTGCGCATAGACGACGGCGTCGGGCTTGAACCGCCGCACTTCCTCGACGCTGACGATATCGTCGAACATCGCCAGCAGTCCGGCATTGTCGAACAACAGCTCGACGCTCTGGCGGCTGCCATTGGAGAACGCCACGCAGCGCACGCCCAGTCCGCGAATCCGCTCGAGCGCGGCGGGCACCTCGCCGAAAGCCGGCAGGCGGCGATAGGCCATCATCAGGTTCTGCTTGAACTCCTCACCGAAGCGAGTTCCCCACTCCTGGTCGACCAGATCCAGCGCTTCCCGTTTACACTGGGAAAAATCGGCGTAGGCGCCCATCAGCCCCCGCCGGAAAGCGAATTCGAGCTGCTTGTCGCGCCAGCGGCCGGCGAAGAGGAATGCCTCCTCGCCGAGCCGCGAGCGGAGCGTGGAGACGACGCCTTGTGTATCCACCAGCGTCCCGTACACATCGAAAGCCAGTACCGGTGTTTGCATGTCTTGGATCCTTGGTCAAAATGTCTCGTCCCGCGTTTTTTGTCACCATGAGCTCATGAAACTGAAAAAACCCGAACAAAATCATTGTTCTATTTTGTAATCACGGAGTGACGCGCCATGCGCCCGGACTATGGGGGACCGCTCCCCGAACCCGTGGGTTTCCTGTTGATTCCGCGCTTCTCGATGATGGCGTTCTTCGCCGCCGTGGAGCCGCTGCGAATCGCCAACCGACTGTCCGGTCGTGAGCTCTATCGCTGGACGCTGATCAGCGAAGATGGCCAGCCCGTGACCGCCAGCAACGACATGACCCTGCTCGTGGATTGCGGCCTGGCCGATGCCCCCTCGCTGCCGACGCTGGCGGTGTGCGCGGGCTTCGAACCGGAGCGCGGCCTGCCGCGCAGGCTCTCCCAGTGGCTGCACCGCCAGGCCAGTGAAGGCTGTCTGCTGGGCGGCATCGATACCGGCCCGCTGCTGCTTGCGGAAATGGGGTTGCTCGACGGCCATCGCCTGACGCTGCACTGGGAGAGCCTGCCGGCGTTTCGCGAGCGGTTCCCGACGCAGGAAGCGGTCGAGTCGCTGTTCGAGATCGACGCCCGCCGTTTCACCTGCGCCGGCGGTGCCGCCGCCATGGACATGACCCTGAGCATGATCGCCGGTCGCCACGGCCAGGGACTGGCCGACGACATTTCCGAGCAGTTGATCCACGCCCGCCTGCGCCCGCGCCAGGAGCATCAGCGCCTGCCGCTGGCGAAACGCCTGGGCACGCACCGCCGACCGCTTGTGGACGCCGTCGCGTTGATGGAACGCCACCTCGAACAGCCGCTCTCGATGACCGCGGTGAGCGATCGGATCGGCCTCTCCATGCGCCAGCTCCAGCGGCTGTTTCTCGATGAACTGGGCAAGCGCCCCCGGGACTACTACCTCGAACTGCGGCTGGATCGAGCCCGACATCTGCTCGAGGAGACCGATCGCGACATTCTGAGCATCGGCCTGGCCTGTGGTTTCAGTTCGGCCTCGAGTTTTTCCCGTGCCTATCGCCAACGCTTCGGGGCGCCTCCCAGCGCTTCGCGGCGTCCCGACGGGCATTCAGCGCCACCTCCCAATCACGGCCAAAAACCTCAATAAAATGGCGTTTAAGCGCAATCCCGGCACCGGGTCATCCGCCACGCTGACTCGACCCCCAGCAGCGATGCCTTCGGAGCCCCTCATGTCAGCCGTCTCGGATCCCCGGTCACACGCCCTCCCTGCCACGCCGGACTTCGACGCCTGGCCGGTCGATCACTCCATCACCGGTATCACCCACGACGACAGGCAACTGACGATCGACTGGCAGGACGGTCGCAGGAGTCGCTACCACAGCATCTGGTTGCGCGAGAATGCCGCCGACGACAGCACGATCAACCCGACGACACGGGAACGCATCCTCGATCTTTCCCGATTAGGGGCGTGGCCGACCATCGGCGAAGCCCATTTGGAGACCAGCGGCGCGGTCACGCTCGAGTTTCTGCCCGAGCGATGCCGCCTGTCGTTTCACCCCGGCTGGCTGCGCGCCCACGACTACGACAACGAGACGGCCGCCGAAGACCCGCTGGTGGCCACGACACACTGGCGTGGCGCCGAACGCAGCGAGCCGACCACGCTCGACGCCAGCGGCTGGATGGACGCCGAACACGACGCCACCAGCATCGACCCGCTGCTGGAACAGGCGCTGGAGGCGGTCATCGGTGAAGGGTTGGTCAGGCTACGCAACCTGCCCGTCGAACCGGGCAGCCTGGATCTCATGGCACGGCGCATCGGCCCACCGCGACCGACCAACTTCGGCCACCTGTTCGACGTCCGCGCCAAGCCGGATCCGGACTCCAATGCCTATACTTCGATCGCCCTGCCGCCCCACGTCGATCTGCCGACTCGAGAGTACCAGCCAGGCCTGCAGCTGTTGCACTGTCTGGAGAACGATACCGTCGGCGGCGAGGCGGTGATGATGGACGGCTTCGCCGTGGCCGAGGCCCTGCGCGAACGCCATCCCGAGCATTTCGCGACGCTCACCCGCGTGCGCTGGTGCTACGCCAATACCGCCAGGACCAGTGACTACGTCTGGTTCGACCCGATGATCAAGCTCGATGCCCGGGGCGCGTTTGATGAAGTCCGCATCGCGGATTTCCTGCGCGGACCGCTGATGGCGCCGTTCGACGACGTCGAGCCCGCCTACGCGGCGCTGATGACGCTGCAACGGTTGTTGCGCGAGCCTGAATTCGCGCTGCGCTTCGGCTACGCGCCCGGCGACCTGGTGATCTTCGACAACCGGCGCCTGCTCCACGCTCGCGACGCCTTCGATATCAGCCAGGGCGGCCGTCGCTGGCTGCAGGGCTGCTATCTGGAGCGCGACGAAGCCCGCTCCCGCCTGCGCATGCTGCATCGCGCCCGACGCCGGGAGCGGGTCGCCTCGTCAGTGGTGCCAGGGAACTGACGCCGGTTCGCCGATGGCTAGTCCCGTCTGATACCGATGCGCCGCCCGGCGGCGCTGGGCCATTCATCACCCGCGGCCGGCAGCGCGGCAACCGCCTTGGCCACCGCCGCGGGAAACGGTGCCGGGCGGCCGCTTTCCACATCGATCCCCATCAGCATCTGCTCGCTGGTCGCGAGTACGTCGCCATCCACGTTGTTGAGCGTGAACAGCACGTGCAGACGCTTGGCATCGCTGTCGAGCAGCGTCAGCGCCACGCTCAGCCCTTCACCGCGATGGGCCTGCTGGCGATAGCAGAGATGGGTCTCGAGGGTGTAGATCGTGTAGCCAAGCTCGGCGCGACCGGCTTCGTCGAGGCCGATCCGTTCCATCAGCGCCTCCACCGCCAGCGAGAACACCCGCGCATACTCGGCATCGTTCATATGCCCGTTGTAGTCGACCCAGGCATCCAATACTCGGGTCTGAAAAAGCGGATCACTTGTGTTCCGGGTCATCAGTTGCGCCTCGTCGATCAAATCCGGCCCTGGAGCCCTTCGGCCTCCGGCCAGTACTTCTGGGTCAGCTCGAGCAGCTCGGTGAGAAACGCATCGCGGCGTGTCTCGAGCTCGGCAACGCTGCGCCCGGCGGCCTGATGCTCGCAACCGTCGGCCACCTTGTCGATCAGCTCGTCGGTCAGTTCCGGCGCTTCCAGCTTGGTCCACGGCAGTTTCAACGCCGGGCCGAACTGGTGCAGCATATGGCGCATGCCGCCGTCGCCGCCGGCCAGATGGAACGTCAGGAAGGTGCCCATCAGCGACCAGCGCAGACCGCAGCCGTAGACCACCGCCGCGTCGATCTCCTCGGTGGTGGCGACGCCGTCGTTGACCAGGTGCAGCGCCTCGCGCCACAGCGCCTCCATCAACCGGTCGGCGACGTGCCCCTCGATCTCGCGCCGCACCACCAGCGGACGCATGCCCAGCGCAGCGTACTGGACTTGGGCGCGTTCCATCACCACCGGCGCGGTGTGCTCGCCACCGACCAGCTCCACCAGCGGCAGCAGATAGACTGGATTGAACGGGTGCGCCACGATCACGCGGCCGGGCTCTCGGGTGCAGGCCGACTGCAGATCGCTCGGCTTGATCCCGGAGGTCGACGAGCCGATCACCACGCCCGGCGCGGCCAGCGCATCTAGCTGGCTCAGAACGTCGTGCTTGAGCGCCAGCCGCTCGGGCACGTTCTCCTGGATCAGTTCGGCGCCTTCGACGGCGGCCTCCAGTGAATCGACGAAGGTCAGCGCCTCGGGATCGGCGTTCTCGGCGAGCCCCAGCCGCTCCAACGCCGGCCAGGCACGCTCGACGAAGGCGCGGGTGCGCTCGGGGGCCGTGGCATCTGGGTCGAAAGCGGTCACCCGGCAGCCGGCCGCCAGGGCGCGGGCGATCCAGCCATTGCCGATCACGCCGGTACCGATCACGGCAACGTTGCGGGGAAGTTCGGAAGCAGTCATCAAGACACTCCATGACGGTGCGAGGAAAGAGAATCGGCGAACGCGCACTCGGGGGATATCCCGGGCGCGTTCACGGAAAACGGGGAGAGTTCAGGCGGAATCAGGGCTTGCGCAGCGCCAGCGACTCCCGCGTCTGTGCCGGCGTCTGCACCTTGCCGCCAAGGTTCTCGACAATGGTGGCGGCACGCTCGACCAGTTGGGCGTTGGTGGCGAAGACGCCCTTGCTCAGGTAGAGGTTGTCTTCCAGGCCAACCCGCATGTGCCCGCCCATGATCATCGACTGCGCCGCCATCGGGAACTGCTGGCGACCGATGCCGAACGCCGACCAGATCGCGTTTTCCGGCAGCTTGTTGCGCATCGCCAGCATGGTCTCGGTGTCGGCCTCGGCGCCCCAGGGAATCCCCAGGCAGAGCTGGAACAGCGGGTCGCCGTCGATCAGCCCCTCTTCGACCAGTTGACGTGCGAACCAGACGTGGCCGAGATCGAAGCATTCGAGCTCCGGCTTGACCCCGGCCTGCTGGATCAGTCGCGCATGCTCGCGCAGCCAGTCGGCGGTGTTGAGGTAGACCATGTCGCCGAAGTTGAGGCTGCCGCAGTCCAGCGTGCACAGTTCCGGCAGCAGCTCACCCACCGGGTGATGACGCTCCGCCGCGGTCTGCAGGTCGGTGCCGTCGAGCCCGTGGATCATCCCGTCGCGAATCTCGGGAAACAGGTCGCCGCCGCCACCGGCGGTGATGTTGATCACCGCGTCGACGTCGGACTCGCGGATGCGCTCGACCACCTCGCGGAAGTGATCGGTGGAGTGGCTGACGCCGCCGGTTTCCGGATCGCGCACGTGGAGATGGACGATGCTGGCACCGGCGCGGGCGGCGTCCAGCGCGCTATCGGCGATCTGGCGCGGGGTAATCGGCAGGTCCGGATGTTTGCCGGCGGTATCGCCGGCGCCGGTCACGGCACAGGTCAGGATGACGTCGCGATTCATGGGATCCTCTCTTGGTCCGGCCGCGATTCGTTGGCTGCTCGCGGCGGTGCATGAGTGCACCCGGTGGGTGCCTATCGATGTCATCCATTGTGGGCGCC
>NZ_CEXLVS010000075.1:0-16334 GCF_982684285.1 Salinicola sp.
GGATTCGCTGCATCAGGAACCCGAGAAGCCCGCCCCTCAGCCCGCTCCTCAGTCCGCCCCTCAGCCCGCCGCCGAGCGTGCAGCAGCCACGCCAGCGGCGACTCCGCAGGCCCAGGCCAATGGCGGCCTGATGCAGCTCTTCCGGGGTCTGTTCGGGCGCCGTCGTGCCGACGAGGAAGTGCCGGGATCCCACGATACCTCCGGCCAGCGCGATCAGGGCGGCCAGAGTGGCAACCGGTCTACGGGCGCTTCCCGCGGTAACGGCACGGGCAGCGGCTCGGCCAGCTCCCGCCCTTCCCGATCGACGGGCCAGAAGAGCGATCGCGACAGCAGCGGCAAACGCAGCGACAGTCAGTCCCGATCCAACGACGGCAACGCCCGTGGCGACAACAGCGTTCGTGGCGACAACAACAACACCCGTGGCGACAGCAACGCCCGTGGTGGCGATGGCAATCGCCAGGGCAACAACCGGCGCCGTCGCGGTCAGGACGATCGTCAGGGTGGAAACGACACCCGCAACGACAGTCGTCAGGGCCAGGGTCGTCAGCCGCGCCAGGACAACCGTCAGGAGGGTCGCGGCAAGGCCGACAAGATCGGCAACGAAGCCAAGGCCGATACCGCGAAGGCCGATACCGCAAAGGCCGATGGCACCAGCCCCTCCGGCAACGTCAAACCCCAGCGCACTGACAACCGCGACGCGTCGCCCGCGGCCAGCGGCACCAAGGAGACCGGGGAGAGCAAGCCGAAGCGAACACGCAACAATCCGCGTAACCGCTCGCGCAAGCACGCCCTGAATCCGGCGGCCGTCGAGGAGCAGCAGAAGCTGCAGGCGGCAGCGACGAACGATACCGGTGACAACGCGAAGCCGACGGAGTCTGTCGAGGCCGAATCCCTCCACAACCAGACGGCCTCTTCCGAGGGGCACGCCCCGGCGGCCGAGACCCAAGCCGTGAAGCGCGAAGGTCCTGGTGCCGAGCAGGTCGAGACGACCGCGACCACGAGCGAGCCGGAAGACTCCCGGTCCACGGCCAAGGCGTCCGAGACAGCCGAACCCGAAAAAGCGGCCTCCTCGCGGAAGCCGGAGCGGACCGCCAAGCCCACGCCCGAGCCGACGACGACAGAGAGCGCCTCCTCGCCCTCCGTCGCGGACGAGCATCACACGGCCGAGGCGCAACCCGAAGCATCGATCGAAGCGAGCCGGACGGCCACTTCAGCGGAGATCGGTTCGGAAACCGACCAGCGGACGAGCGACAGCAACGTCGCTGACAAGGCCGAATCCGCCGAACGGGCTGTCGAGGCGCCAGCGACTCCGGTATCCGCCGAGGACAGTGCGACCGACACCGCCAGATCGCCGGCAACGGCGAGGCCCTCGCCCAGCGATGTCGCTCCCCCTGCGACACACAGCGAAGAGACCTCGCAACCGGAGCGCGGTGAAGCGTCACCGGGTCACGAGTCGGCCGCCGATTCGACGGCTGCGACCGGGGAGAACCCCTCGTCGGCCGCCGCCGCCAAGCCGGACACGGACGAGACGGCAGACAAGCCTGTCGACGAAGTGACCAGGGTCGATGAGGCCGAGCCGGTGGCAAGCGCGCCGCGCGACACCGCACCGGCGACACCGGCATCCGAAGCGCCGGCAACGCCCGCTTCGTCGGATGATGAAGCCACGGCTCCGACCCAGGCGCAGGCGCACCACCAGGCCGGCGCTGCCGAAAGCGACGAGAGTCCGGCCGAAGCCGCGGAGAGCCCGGCGGCCAGCAGGACTGGCGACGAGGGCGAACCGCGACGACCGCGTCGTCGGCGCGCCCACAACGATCCGCGCGAGAAGCGTCGCCGCGAGACCGGCCAGAGCGACAGCTGAGTCGCCTCCAGCCACGAAAAAGCCCAGACGAAATGTCTGGGCTTTTTCATTGGCCGAACTTCCGGAATCGGTTCCAGCGCCCGAGCCGGCTCTCGCCACTCGACAGCGCTTTCACCGTTCAGGCGACGGCGGTCTGGATGCTGCGAGGCTCGCGCTCGAGCACCACCCCGAAAGTCGCGTGCACGGTGTCGACGATTTCCTCGGAGAACGACAACAGCTCTGCCAGCGTCCCCCCACCGAAATGAACCAGCACCAGGGCCTGGCGATCGTGTACGCCGAACGCGCCTTTGCGCAAGCCCCGCAGCCCGCACTGGTCGATCAACCAGCCGGCGGCCAGCTTCACCCGGCCATCCGGCTGCGGGTAGTGTGGCATCGTGGGCGCCTCCGACAGCAGCCCATCGGCCCTGGCCCGCGAGACCAGTGGATTCTTGAAGAAACTGCCGGCGTTGGGCGTGACGACGGGATCGGGTAGTTTCTCCCGGCGAATGGCGCAGACGGCCTCGAATATCGCCTGCGCGCTCGACGGATCGGAAACGCGCTCGCCCAGCGCACCGTAGTCCAGCCTGGGCGACGGTCGTGTGGAGAGGATCAGACCCAACCGGGTGATCACGACCTGATTGGCCAGTTCGCGCTTGAATACGCTGTCGCGATAGCCCAGTCCACAAGCCTCCCGGCTCAACCGGCGGGGCCGACCGTCTCTTCGGTCGACCAGCTCGACCCAATCCAGCACGTCGGCAATCTCGACACCATAGGCGCCAATATTCTGTATCGGGGCGGCACCGGCCAGTCCCGGAATCAAAGCGAGGTTCTCGATCCCCCACAGTTCGCGCTCCACGCAGCGTCGAACCAGCGCATGCCAATCGGCACCCGCGCCTACCTCGACGTGCACGGCGCCTTCTTCACCCGTCGCGAACGATACCTCAGCAAGATCCGCACGCAGCGTGAGGCCTCCGACCAGCGGCGGCAGCAACACGTTGCTCCCGCCGCCGAGAACCGTGATACCCCAGTCGTGTCGATTGGCCAGTTCCACCCCTCGGACGACGTCGCTCTCGCAACGGGAGAGCCAGAAACGCTCCGCCCGGCTCGGCAACGCCAGGGTGTTGGCGTGACTTAGATCGTGATCGACTTGCAATCCAGGGATCGCCTCCGCCATCAGGCGCCGCCCACACGCTGCCGAAGCGACGCCGTCAGCCCTTCGACGGCAAGCTCCAGTTGATCCAGAACATGGAGAAACCCCGCCTCGCCACCGAAATAGGGGTCCGGCACATCCGTCTCCGGCTGGTTGGCGTACTGGAGCAGGCGGGAGACCCGTGCACAGCTGTCTTCCGGCCGAAGCGCCAGCACGTGATCGAGGTTATCGGTGTCCATCACCAGGATTTCGTCGAACTGCGCGAAGTCCTCTCGCGTCAGCTGGCGTCCACGCAGGCCGCTCAGGTCGACCCCGCGCTCCGACGCGGCGCGGATGGCGCGAGGATCCGGGGCCTGGCCGACATGCCAGGCCCCGGTGCCGCACGAGTCCACCTCGACGTCATCGCCTATCCCCTCGTCCTGCAGACGCTTTCTGAGCATGCCCTCCGCCGTCGGCGAACGGCAGCTGTTGCCGCCATACGGGACGCGACTCACTCATGCCTTCTCCCGCTGAGAAAAATGCTGACGCACCCGCTCCAGATCTTCCAGGGTGTCGACGCCGCCAGGCAGGGACGACGAGACCGTTGCCACCTGAATGAGATGGCCGTGCTGCAGCGCCCGTAGTTGCTCGAGCTGCTCCAGTTGCTCCAGCGGCGCCGGTGGCCAGTTGACGTAATCGCTCAGGAAGCCGGCACGATAGGCGTAGAGGCCGACGTGGCGCAGCCAGGCATCCGTCTCGAGCAGTGTCGGCGGCTGGGTCTTCCAGGCATTGCGATCCCAGGGGATCGGCGCCCTGGAGAAATAGAGCGCCCGTCCGTTCAAGTCGGTCACGACCTTGACCACGTTGGGATTGAACAGCGTATCGACATCGTGAATCGGCTCGGCGAGCGTCGATACCGACGCCCGCTCATCGGCGGCGAGACGCTCCGCGACGAGATCGATCACCGCGGCGGGCAGCAGCGGCTCGTCGCCCTGGACGTTGACCACGATGGTCTCGTCCGGCAGCGCCAGCTTGGCGCCGACCTCGGCCAGACGGTCGGTGCCGGAGTGGTGATCGTCACGCGTCATGACCACTTCGGCGCCGAACCCCCGTGCCGCCTGCTCGATACGGGCATCATCGGTGGCGATCACGATCCGCGCAGCGCTGCTCTCCCTGGCCCGCAACCACACGTGCTGGACCATGGGCAGGCCATCGATCTCCATCAGGGGCTTGCCCGGGAGGCGGCTGGAGCCGAAGCGGGCCGGGATCACGACAACGAAATCGCTCATGACGTCGGGGCCGCCTTGCCGAGCTTTTCCTCGGTCGACATGACGCGCGCCTCGCTCTCCAGCATCACCGGGATCCCGTCCCGAACCGGATAGGCCAGTCCGCTGACCGAACTCTTGAGCTCCTGACGTTCGCGATCGAAGGTCAGCTCGCTATGGCTCACCGGACAGATCAACATCGTCATCAATTCCTTATCCATGATCATTCCTTATCGGAGATTCCGAGTACCTCGGCGTGTTCGCCAAACCGGCGCGCCGGGACATGCCACCATGATCGCGCCATCGTCGCCGATACGCCAGAGAGGAGCGAGCCGAATCCAGGGTCGGTTCACCCTGTACGCGCGGCCGCGACGGCGTATAGCGCGTACAGCCCGCTAGTCGCCCTTCCAACCCTCGACCCGGTCTGCCCACCAGGCGACGAAAGCCGGTTCCGGTATCGCCTCCACGTCCAGCGCCCAGCAGCGCTCGTCGACGAAATCCATGCATTTCACGGCATCCTTGGCCGTCATGACCACCACCGAGGCGTCCTTGGGCAGGTCGGCCGCCGAGAAGCGATGGTGGTCGCCGAAAGCGTGCTTCTCATGGGCGATCCCCAGGGCCTCCAGCGTGTCGAAAAACCGCTGCGGATGGCCGATACCCGCCAGCGCCGCCACCGACTCGGTCGGCGCGAACGGCGGACGCTCGACGGGATGACGCTCGCCGCTGGCCAGATGTCGCCATGACAAGGGAGCGAGCGTCAGCGAGAAACGGGGCGTCACGCCCTCTTCATCGCCGGCGGACGGGACATCCCCGCCGTTGCCGATCAGCGCATCGACGTCGCGCAGGCGCTGGAGGGGCTCCCGAAGCGGCCCCCGCGGCAGACAGTGCCGGTTTCCAAAGCCGCGCCTGGCATCGACGACGACCAGCTCCAGTGCGCGCCCCAGGGCGTAATGCTGGAGCCCGTCGTCGGCGACCACGATATCGCACTTGGCGTGTTCGATGAGCCAGCGCGCCGCTCGGGAGCGCTCGGGGTCAACCACCACAGGGACCCCGGTCTGCCGAGCGAGCATCAGCGGCTCGTCGCCGCTCTGCGCCACCGGCGTCTCCGCGGTCACCGCCAGCGGGTAGCGTTCGGACTTGCCGCCGTACCCCCTGGAGACGATGCCCGGCCGCCAGCCGTTGTCGCCCAGCCAGCGCACCAGCCAGGCGACCAGCGGGGACTTGCCGGTCCCGCCCACCGAGAGGTTGCCCACCACGACCACGGGCACCGGCGGCTGCCATACCGCCCGTCGCCCCGTCCGATAGGCTTCCCGCCGGCGCGCGACGACGGCGCGATAGAGCCACTCCAGCGGCGCCAGCAGGCCGAGCCAGGCCGAGTCGCGATACCAGGCACGCTCGAGTGGGGTCACGCCTCCTCCTGGAACTGGAGCTGGTACAGCGAGGCGTAGGCGCCGCCTTTCTCCAGCAGTTCGGCGTGAGTGCCGCTCTCGATCAGGCAGCCTTGATCCATGACGGCGATTCGATCGGCGCGCTCGATGGTGGACAGCCGATGGGCGATGACGAATGTGGTCCGCCCCTGGCAGACCACCTCCAGCGCGCGCTGGATATAGCGTTCGGACTCGGTGTCCAGCGCCGATGTCGCCTCGTCCAGTATCAGCACCGGCGCATCCTTGAAGATGGCCCGGGCGATGGCCAGACGTTGACGCTGGCCACCGGAGAGCATGACGCCGTTGTCGCCGACCAGGGTGTCGTAGCCCTTCGGCAACTGCTCGATGAATTCGTGGGCGTAGGCCGCCTTGGCCGCGGCCTCGATCTGCTCGCGACCGGCATCGGGCACGCCGTAGGCGATGTTGTCGGCGATCGTGGTGTTGAACAGCGTCACCTGCTGGGAGACCAGGGCGATCTGCTGACGCAGCGGCGACAGGCGATACTCCTGGATATCGACATCATCGATCAGGATGCGACCGCCGGTGGGTCGATAGAACCTTGGCAACAGTGACATCAGCGTCGACTTGCCGCTCCCGGAGCGTCCGACGATCGCGACCATCTGGCCGGCGGGCACCTCGAGATCGATGCCCTTGAGCACCTCTGGCTGATCTTCGTCATAGGCGAACCGTACCCCTTCGAAGCGAACGTCCCCACTGAGACGCCGCGGCATCCGTTCGCCCTCGTCGTGCTCCGTCGGACGGTTCAGCAGTCCGAACAGCTCCTGGGACGCCGACAAGCCCTTCTGGATGATGCTGTTGACGTCGGTCAGCGAGCGAATCGGCTTGGCCATCAGCGATGCTGCGGTGATGAAGGCGACGAATTCGCCCGGCGTCATGGCGTTCATCAACTCCGGCGCCATCGCCAGCCACACCAGCCCCGCCAGCGCCAGGGCCACCAGCAGCTGGATGACAGGCGTGCTGGTCGCCTTGGTCATCGCCTCCTTGATGCTCTGCTCGCGGTTATAGTTGCTGGCGGCCTCGAAGCGGCGCTTCTCGAACGCCTCCGCGCCGTGGGTGCGCACGACCCGATAGCCGGTCAGCGCCTCGGAAGCGACGTGGGTCACGTCCCCCATCGAGTTCTGGATACGCCGGGAAATCTTGCGGAAACGCTTGCTGGTGTAGCGCACCACCAGCCCGATCAACGGCGTCACGCACATGAAAATCAGCGTCAGCAGCCAGTTGGTCCAGAACAGATAGCCGATCAGGCCGATCACGAAAAGACCTTCCCGCAGGATGATCGTGATCGCATTGGTGGCGGCGCCTGTCACCTGCTCGACGTGATAGGTCACCCGGGAAATGAGATGGCCACTGGAGTGCATGTCGAAGAAACGGCCCGGCAGGTGCAGCATGTGGTTGAAGACGTTGCACCGCAGTCGGTGCACCACGTTGCGCGCCACGTTGCTCATGAAATAGGTACCGAGGAAGGTACCCACACCGCGGGAGGCGAACATGCCGATCACGAATAGCGGCAGAAAAAGGCGAAATGAGGCATCGGGGTTCTGTATGCCGTCGATCAGCCGCTTCATCATCTCCGCCAGGGCCGTGCTCGAGGCAGCGTAGATGACGTAGCCGACCACCGCCAGGGCGAACGATCGCCACTCTACGCGGACGTATTCTAGGAGGCGCCGATAGAGTGCCAAACTGGAAGCTTGCGACACGGTAACTCCGTTCGACTGGGAAAAGGTCTGGCCAGCGGCGCTGCGCGCGCCGATCGGCCAGGGCGCCGGGCGGGCGGGCGTCGACGAAGTCCCGCTCCGCCGTTGCGCACCCGCGGCGCCCATCAGGGGCTGGATTCTACCCCAACATCTCCGAGGTCGACAGCCGACCGCCGAGACCATCCCGGATGGCGCTGCGTGGAAACCTCGAGGCCGGATGGCGTCAACACCACACGCACCGCGCCATCATAGGCCGTGTTCCAGACCCGGCTCCCGACATCGACGAAGCGTTGCACGACCGCCGGCGCCGGGTGACCGAACGGATTGCCGCGCCCGCTGCTGAAGATCACCTCGAGCGGGCGTGTCGCCGCGACCAGGGTCGGCGAGGAGCTGGTGAGGCTGCCATGATGGCCGGCCACCAGCACGTCCAGGCGGCGGCCCCCCAGCGGGCCGCCCTGCAGCGACTTGACGAACTCACGCTCCCGCCCCGCCTCGGCGTCACCGGTAATCAGCACCCGGCGCGTGCCCAGCGTCACCAGCAGGACGCAGGAGCGGTCGTTGGCGTTGGTGGCGACATCGCCGGCCGGCGGAGAGAGAAACCGCCAGGCAGCCTCCCCGTCCCGCCAACCGCCACCGGCCTCGCAGGGACGCGATGGCAACGCCAGATCGTTGCCCCGAGGCGCCCACCAGCGCTCCACCCGATGATCCCGGCGCAGCGCGGCGATCCCTCCCGAGTGATCGCTATCGCTGTGGGTGTCGACCACATCGTCGAATCGCTGACCCGGCGGCCACAGCAGCGCCGCCGGCATGAACCCCGAACCGAACCGGGGGCCGGTATCGACCAGCACGCGTCGGTCCCGCGTCTCGAGCTCGACCAGTTGCCCCTGGCCGACATCGTAGACGGTGACCACCAGCTGGTTCCGCTCCAGGCCCGGCGCCCGCAGCAGCATGACGAGTACCAGTAGCGTGGGACAGGCCCACGCCCGCGTCGAGCGCTCCACGCCGGGTAACAGCCACAGCAGCCCCCACAGCACCAGGGCTGCCGCGATTGGCCAGCGCCACCAGGGCGCGGGGCTCCACAACGGCAGGCCGTCAGCGGCGCCGGCGAGCACGAAGGCCAGCACCGCCACCAGATGGTCGAAGGGCCACCAGACCCAGCTCGCCACCGCCGGCCAGCCGCTGAAAAGCCAGCCGACGAACCCGAGCGGAACCATCACGCTACCGACCAGCGGCACCGCGAACAGGTTGACCAGCGGCGCCAATGGCGACAGCCGTCCGAAGGCGAGAAGAACCGCTGCCGCCATGAAGGGAGCCAGCAACCACTGGCTGCGCAGCAGCGCGATCACCCACCCTCTCCAACCGGTGGGACGGGGGCGCCCCGACCACGCCATGATCAGGACGGCAACGGCCACGAAGGAGAGCCATAGACCCGGCCGCCAGGGCGCGAGGGGGTCGCAGATCACGATCAGCCCCAGTGCCAGCCACCAGGCCTGCCACCATCCCGGGGCGTGACGCCCGCTGGCCGCCCAGAGCCCGATCGCGGTCATGATGGCGGCCCGGGTGGCGGGAGGCTCGAAGCCGGCCAGACCGGCATAGGCGAACGCCGCCACCCCCGCCCCGATCCACGGCCAGACCGTCATCCGCCAGGACAGCGGCTGGAGCCAACGCGCCAGTCGCCGCAGCAGCCATAGCACGAGCGCCGCGACGAGGCCGACATGCAGGCCCGAGATCACCATCAGGTGAGTCGTGCCCGTGGCATTCAGCAACTGCCAGTCCTCATCGTCGAGCCGGTCCCCCGCGCCGAGCGTCAATGCCGCCAGCCAGCGCTTGCCTCTGGCCGACAGCGCCATCTCCTCCAACTGGCCGAGCGCCACCCGACGCACGGAGAAAGCGGCCCCGGCGAGGCGCCGTGGCGATTCGTCGCGAACGTAGCCGAGCGCCTGAATACCCTCCCGCCAGAGCCAGGCGCCGTAATCGAAGGTATCCGGGTTGGCAAACCCCAGCGGCTCGCGCAGGCGGGTAACGAACGACCAGCGCTCCCCCGGCTGCAGCTCGGGTGCGCCGTACCAGGACAACCTGACACGCGTGACCGCGGGACAGGTGTCGTCCGGGTCGTCGGGTCGGCAGGCGTCGATGTCGAAGAGAAAACGGGAGCGGCGCTGGTCGGCATCCAGAGACAGGATGCGGCCGGAGAGCACGAATTCGTGCCCCGCCAGGGCCGGGGGCAGCACGCCGTGGCGCTGCTGACCGACATCATGGGCACAAGCCAGGAACGCCAGCGTCGCCAGCCCTCCCCACAGCGACCGTTTCCAGAGCGCCAGCAGCAGACCGACTGCCGCGACGGCCCACGGCACACCCCAGAGCGACGCTTCAGCGCCGCCGACGCGATAACCGACGACAGCGCCAGCGATCGCGGCCAGGGCCAACGGCATGGCCCAGCCGACACGACGGGCCCGCACCCAGGCCCATCTCCCCGCCTCAAGGGTCGGCAAGGCCAAGGCTTCTCGATGGAGGACTTAACATGGCGGGCCCTTGGGGTTGTATGGATAATGGGCCTTCTTCGTCCAGCGAGCGGCCTCATGTCTCGTCGCTGGTTACAACGCTACATCCCCAGCCAGGAGAGGCTGCAGCGCACTCGTTCGTTGCGATTCATGCATCACATGCTGGGCGATCCGGCGATGTGGGTGCTCTCTCGCCGTAGTGTCGCCAACGCCTGTATGGTCGGCCTGTTCGCGGCAATGTTGCCCATCCCCGGCCAGATGCTGCTGGCGGCTTTCGGCGCCTACTGCCTGCGCGCCAACCTGCCGCTCTCCGTCAGCCTCGTCTGGCTGACCAACCCGCTGACGATGCCGGTGGTCTTCTACTTCAACTATCGGGTCGGCGCCTGGGTCATGAACTACCCCGCGCGCCAGGTGCCGGATCACATCACCACCATGTGGATCGCCGAGCAAATGGCTCACATCGTCCTGCCACTGGCGGTCGGTTCGGTCATCGTCGGCGTGATACTGGCCATCGCCAGCAACGTCCTGGTGCGATTGGTCTGGCGATTCCAGATCTACCGTAGCTGGCGAAGACGCGCCAGACGGCGCCAGCGCCGGCAGCGGCAGTGAACCCCGCCTCGCCGGCTCCATCGATGCCATCCCCTCCGAGCGCACGCGCACAAAAAAGCCGCCCTGGAATATTGATCGTCCAGGGCGGCATCAGCTTTAGCCGGCGATGTCAGACGGCGGTCAACTGGCCTCTGTCCAGGCGCATCGTACGATCCTGGTGTGCCGCCAGTGACAGGTCGTGCGTCACCACCACGAATGCGCAGTCGGTGGTCGCCGCCAGCTCGTCCATCATGGCAAGGATATTGGCCGCCGTGTCCTGATCCAGGTTTCCGGTGGGCTCGTCCATCAGCACCAGGCTGGGATCGGTGACCAGCGCCCTGGCGATGGCCACACGCTGGCGCTCCCCCCCCGACAGCTCGCCCGGCTTGTGCGCGCCCCGCGGGGCCATTCCGACGCGATCCAGCAGTCTCTGCGCCTTGTCGACCGCAACCTTGCGCGCCTGCCCCCGGATGATCAGCGGCAGCGCGACGTTCTCCGCCGCGGTGAACTCCGCCAGCAGGTGGTGGAACTGGTAGACGAAGCCGATATAGCGGTTGCGGAAACTGCCCAGCGCCGCCTCGCCCAGACCCGCCAGCGACTGGCCGCCAATGATGACCTCGCCGCCGGTGGGCCGGTCGAGGCCACCTAGCAGGTTGAGTAGCGTGGTCTTGCCGGAGCCGGAACTGCCGACGACGGCCACCCGCTCGCCTGCCCGCACCTGCAGGTCCAGGCGATCCAGAACCGTGAGATCCTGCGGGCCTTCGCTGTAGGTCCGCGTGAGCTGGCGGCAGTCGAGCATGATGTTGTCTCCGCTGACGGATGATGATCGAGAGTTGGACTCACTCATAGCGCAACACCTCCGCAGGCTGGATACGCGCCGCGCGCCAGGCCGGATAGAGCGTCGACAGGAAGGTCAGCCCGAAGGCGCTGGAGACGATCACGCCCAGGTCGCTCATCTCGAGCCGCGACGGCAGATAGCTGATGAAATAGACGTTGGGATCGAGGAACTGGATACCGGTCGCCGCCTGGAACCAAGCGATGATGTCGGAGACCGTCAGCGCCAGGATCACCCCGGCGATGACGCCGATCACGATACCGATGACACCGATCGCCAGCCCCTGCACCACGAAGATTCCCATGATCGATTTCGGCTTGGCCCCGATCGTGCGCAGGATGGCGATATCCGCGTGCTTGTCGGTGACCACCATGACCAGCGTCGAGACGATGTTGAAGGCCGCCACCGCGACGATCACCATCAGCAGCAGGCCGATCATGTGCTTCTCCATCTGGATCGCCTGGAACAGGTTGCCGTGGGTGTACGTCCAGTCCATGCCCCGGTACCCGGCCCCCAGGTTCGAGACGATGTCCCGGGTCACCGGCCCGGCCTTGAACAGGTCGTCGAGCTCCAGGCGCAGGCCATCGACCTTGTCGCCGAGACGGGCGAGCGTCTGCATGTCCTCGATGTTGGCATAGGCCAGGTTGGCATCCAGATCGGCCCCGACCTTGAAGATGCCACTGACGGTGAAGCGCTTCAGCCGTGGGAAGACGCCGCCCGGCGTGATGGAGGCTTCCGGCACCAGCAGCGTCACGCGATCACCGACGCCGACGCCGAGATTGCGCGCCAGCAGCGAGCCCAGCACCACGTGCCAGCTTCCCGGAGAGAGGTCGTCGAGCGAACCGGCCTGCATGTGCTGGTCGATGATCGAGACGTGGCGCTCGTAGTCCGGCTGTACCCCGGTGACCATCGCCCCCTGGGTGCGCCCGCTGGCGGAGAACATGCCCTGCTGCTGCACATAGGGTGCCGAGGCGACCACATCCTTGTGCTGATCGACTTTCTCGGCCAGCGCCTTCCAGTCCTGCATGCCGCCCTGCTGTTCGATGCGGGTGTGCGGCACCATGCCCAGCACGCGCGTGCGCAGCTCGTGGTCGAAGCCGTTCATGACCGACAGCACCAGGATCAGGACGGCGACCCCCAGGGCCAGGCCGAGCATCGAAGTGAGCGAGATGAAGGATATGAAATGATTACGTCGTTTGGCCCGGACGTATCTCAGGCCCACCAGAAAGGGTAAACGGTCGAGCATCGGGTTGGTTCCTTGTCAGCAGCGGCTCATGTTACGGGTTTTGGCGGTTCCCGAAAACGCCAGTTTGACGAGCGGTTTGCCGCTTGCCACGCGCGCGCCTGGAGCTACACTGACGCCCTATCGATAGATGGCGCGATAAATGGCGGCGGATGAATCGCGCGACGGCGACGCGAACGACGAATTCCAGCTTGCATCGCCACGATCAGGCCCTAGAATGCCGCGTCCTCGACATCGGCCCTGACGCACATCGGCCCTTATGCGCAATGGAGACACCATGACCCTGCGTCTGTTCCCCGAATGGCATCCGCAGGACGCCATTCAACTGACCTGGCCAACGCCGACCAGTGACTGGGCGCCGCTGCTCGGGCAGATCGAGGCGACGATGGAAGCGATGGTCGTGGCCATCACCCGCTACCAGCCGGTACTGATCGTCGTCCACGACGATCGCCAGCTGGCTCGGCTGGGCGCCCGATTCACGTCGCTAGGGGTCGATGCCTCCCTTTACCATCTCGCGGTGGCGCCCAGCGACGACACATGGGCCCGTGACCACGGCCCGATCGCCGTCGAGCGCAATGGCCGTATCGAGCTCCTGGATTACGTGTTCACTGGCTGGGGTGGCAAGTTCGCCGCGGCGCGGGACGACGCACTGACCCGGTCGCTGGCCTCTCAGGGCGTATTCGCAACGCCGGTGGTATCGCAGGCATTGGTCCTCGAGGGCGGCGCCATCGACACCGATGGTGAAGGCACCCTGCTGACGACTCGCGCCTGCCTGCTCAACCCCAATCGCAACCCGGACCTGGATCGCGACGCGATCGAAAACCAGCTTGCGGAACAGCTCGGCGTTTCACGCGTGCTGTGGCTCGAGCACGGCCATCTCGAGGGGGACGATACCGACAGCCATGTCGATACGCTGGCACGTTTCTGCGATCCTGCGACCATCACCTATGTGCGCTGCGACGATCCGAAAGATGCGCACTTTGACGCGTTGGCAGCCATGGAAAAAGAACTCAAGGCACTGCGGCGCGAGGATGGCTCGCCCTATCGTCTGCTGCCGCTACCCTGGCCCAAGCCATGCTTCGACCCGGAAGATGGGCATCGCCTGCCGGCGACTTATGCCAACTTCCTGATCATCAACGGCGCGGTGCTGGTTCCGACCTACGGTGACGCTGCCGATTACCGCGCGCTCAAGGTGCTCGACGAGGCCTTCCCCGGTCGCGATGTGGTGCCGATCGACTGCCGTGCCGTCATTCGTCAGCATGGCAGTCTGCACTGCCTGACCATGCAGCTGCCGCGCGGATCGCTCGACCCCGCGCTCTTCCAACGGTAAGGAGAGACGATGTCCAAGACGCTCAGAATCGGTCTGGTGCAACAGCAGGCCTGGCCGGAAAAACAGCGCAGCCTCGAAGCGAGCGAAGCCGGCATTCGCGAGCTCGCCGCCCAGGGCGCCGAACTGGTGCTATTGCAGGAACTGCACGCGACCCACTATTTCTGCCAGTGCGAAGACACCGATCTTTTCGATCTCGCCGAGCCGCTGGACGGCCCCACCGGACAGAAGCTGGCCGAACTCGCCCGCGAGCTCGACATCGTCATCGTCGGCTCGATCTTCGAGCGTCGCGCTGCCGGCCTCTATCACAACACCGCCATCGTGCTGGATCGCGCCCGAGGCCGCGTCGGGCATTATCGCAAGATGCACATTCCCGACGACCCCGGCTTCTACGAGAAGTTCTACTTCACACCGGGCGACGAGGATGCCGATCAGGGATTCGAACCGATCGATACCTCGGTCGGTCGTCTCGGCGTGCTGGTGTGCTGGGATCAGTGGTATCCGGAAGCGGCTCGCTTGATGGCACTGGCGGGTGCCGAACTATTGCTGTATCCCACCGCGATCGGGTGGACCCCATCCGACGACACCGCGGAGAAGCAGCGCCAGAAGGACGCCTGGACGCTGATTCAGCGGTCGCACGGCGTGGCCAACGGCCTGCCGGTGCTCGTCGCCAACCGGGTGGGCCATGAACCCGATCTGTCGCAGGTCGGCGAGGGCATCGATTTCTGGGGTGGCAGTTTCGTCTGTGGTCCGCAGGGGGAGTTTCTGGCCCAGGCGGGCGAACAGAGCGAGAACCTGCTGGTCGAGGTGGATCTGCTGCGCAGCGAGGACGTTCGCCGGATCTGGCCCTACCTGCGCGACCGTCGCGTTGACGCCTACGGCGATCTGACCCGCCGCTATCGCGCCCGCTGAGCGGGTTTCGTCGAATCGCTGCCGCCAACGGCGGCAGCGGCAAATGCCGCCCGCGTCCGGCATGACACTGCCACACCCCTTTCCTGCAGGCTGTTACAATAGCTAAGATAACGGTATAAACCGAAATCCACTCCTCGGGGCCATCCATGGAACTGCAGTATCGCTTGCTGGCCGAGCTGGAATCCGACTTCGACCACCTGATCGATGCGGTCGAGCATCTGGCGACGGCCTACGCCGACGACCCCACCCCCGCCGGGGCACTGGGCGATTCGATCGGCGACACCAGTTGGCTCCGTCGCGCCCTGACCGACTTCTGGTACCAGGACGGACAGGATGGTCGCGAAACGCGCAACTATATCGGCGTGATCGTCGCCGGGCCGTCAATCATGGAGGCCGTCGAAGCGGTCAACCGCGTCAAGGCACGATTTGCCGCGACCCTGAAACGCATTCGTCACTCCGCCCCGAAACTGATCCCCGAGATCAAGGCCGTCCTGCCCTTCAGACACCCGGTGCTGCACGACCACCTCCGGGGCCAGGGGTTGGCCCGCCTGCATCTCAAGCAGTGCTGGCGCCAGCTTCCGATCGCCGACGCGCCGCTCTCGCGAATCAGGCTTGCCTGGTACACCAGCGGACGCTCGATCAAGCGCCTCAGCGTTGCCGATGCCGAGGCCCGGTTGAAGCAGATGGATCTGTCTGCGTCGCACATCCAGATCCAACTGCGCAAGCTCGCCGACATCCCCAGCGACGAACCCCTGGCGCAGATCCAGCAGCAGGCGCCGGTGATGCGAGCCAACCTGTTCTTCCGCGAGGCGCTGGAGGATGGGCGAATGCGTCGGGCCATGAACCTGCCGCTGCCGCTTTTCATACCCGACCCGGCGCTGAAGCTCCCGCATCTCAACGATCCACCGGCACGTCCGCCGAAGACGCGAACCCGTGCCCGCCGGTCAGATCAGCGTCTGGAGGACGACGTCTTTCTGAAGAGCCTGCGTATCTATCGCTATCGCAACCCAGCCCTGCAGATCGCTCTCGAACGTCAGAAACAGCAGGAGAAGCCTTGATTCGGCCCGCCCTGAGCCACGCTTGGCACGCCCGGCGTGGGCCGGGCACGCTGGCTGGCCAGCTTCAGAACAGCCGGTTCAGACCGTTCTGGGCCGCGATGCGATAGGCCTCGGCCATGGTGGGATAGTTGAAAGTGGTATTGATGAAGTAGCGCAGCGTGTTCGCCTCGCCCTTCTGCTGCATGATGGCCTGGCCGATATGCACGATCTCCGACGCCTGGTCGCCGAAGCAGTGAATCCCCAGGATCTCCAGCGTCTCGCGGTGGAACAGGATCTTGAGCATGCCGGCGGTGTCACCGGTGATCTGCGCGCGGGCGGTATCCTTGAAGAACGCCTGGGCCACTTCGTAGGGCACCTTGGCTTCGGTCAGTTCCCGCTCGGTCTTGCCCACCGAACTGATCTCGGGAATCGTGTAGATCCCGGTGGGAATGTCGTCGACGAAGCGAAAATCCTCGCCGAGGAACTCGTCGCTGGCTCTGCGACCCTGGTCGTGGGCC
>NZ_CEXLVS010000076.1:0-16266 GCF_982684285.1 Salinicola sp.
GGGTGTGGGCCCAGGCCGACGGCGAGCACGTCGATGGTCAACAGGTGGGCGATGCGCGAGGTCATCGGAATGTAGACCTCGGTATCTTCCTGGACATCCACCGGCAACGACAGGGTCACCTCGCGGGCCAGCGGCGAATCGCTGGGGCACAGGCCGATCACGGTGGCACCGGCCTTGACGGCGGTCTTGGCACTGGCGATCAGCGCCCGGGTGCGGCCGGTCTGGGAGATCGCCACCACCACGTCGCCCGCCTTCAGGGTGGCGGCGGACATCGCCTGCATGTGCGGGTCGGCGTAGGCGGAGGTCTGGATCTGGAGGCGGAAGAACTTGTGCTGGGCGTCGGCCGCGACCACCCCCGAGGCGCCGTAACCGTAGAACTCGACCCGGTTGGCGACCGCCAGTGCGGCGATCGCCTTGCCCAGCGCCTCGTTGTCCAGGCCGTCACGGACCCGCTCCAGCGTCTCGATGGTGCTGTCGAAGATGCCATGGGAGAACTCGGCCACGCTATCGCCATCGTTCATGGTGAACTGGGCGTACTGGCTGCCCTTGGCCATCATCTGCGCCAGCTTCAGCTTGAACTCCTGGAACCCGGCCATGCCCATGGCGCGACAGAAGCGCACCACCGTGGGCTCGCTGACCTGCGCCTCGCTGGCCAGATCGGTGATCCGCATCAGGATCACCTCTTCCGGATTGCGCAGCACGAAGCGCGCCACCTTCTGCTCGGAGCGACGCAGACGATCCATGTGAACGCGCAATTCATCGAACAGCGAACGGCTCATGGCTGGCCCTCGAATGGCGACATCAGGCGGTCTCGCTTCTCTGGGTTTCGATCGAAAGTTCGAAACCTAGTATGCCCGAGTCGGGCTGGCGGAACACGCCGGCACGGCGCGTTGAAAGCATGAAAAAAGTGGATCGTCATTATCTTGTAAAGTTGAGTATAGTATGCATGTCGGGCGCAAAACCGACAGTTCCGAGGATGCCAGGAGATTCGATCAATGAAGGACATCGAACATCTTCACACCCTGAAGAGCGAAATTCTCGATATTTTCATGACGTTGGAAGTCAACGAGCACGAGCGGCGCAAGCGCAGGGCAGCCGTGCGTTACCTCAAGGCCCGGCGCGGCATCGAGCAGCGCCAGGAGAAGCGCCAGTTGGCGGAAGAGATCGCAGAATTACCTGAATAGCTGCCCGGATAGCATCCGGTCGACGGCGCCCCTGCCCCAACGATCAGCGGCCGTTGTCCTCGGACAACGGCCGCTGCCTGCCCCGCCGGAACCCTCGCCGACGGGGAAGTTCCCATCACGCCCCGAAGCACGCCCCGAGACGTGACGGAGGGTCCGCTACAGGCTGTTGAAGAACACCACGATCACGCCGATGGGGGCGACATAACGCGACACGTAGTGCCATACCACCCGTCCTTTCGGACCCAGGCCCAGCTCCTGCTTGACGTCGTCGCTGTCCAGGAACCAGGCGGTGAAGACGATCGCGGCCAGCCCCGTCAGCGGCAGCATCAGCTTGCTGGTGAGCGCGTCGAGCAGGTCGAAGACGTTGAAGCCGAACGGCTGGAACCCTGACCAGACGTTGAACGCCAGCAGCGCGGCAATACCCAGCGCCCAGGTCGACAGCGCCGCGACGAACGCCGAGGCAACGCGCGACAGCCGGGTACGCTCCTCCAGAAATTCCGTCACCGGCTCCAGCAGCGAGATCGCCGAGGTGATCGCGGCCACGGTCAGCAGCGCGAAGAAAATCGTACCGAACGCCAACCCCCAGGGCATGTCGATGAAGGCCAGCGGCAGGGTCACGAACAGCAGCCCCGGCCCGGCACTCGGATCCAGGCCGTTGGCGAACACCACCGGAAAGATCGCCATGCCGGCGCCGAGCGCGATGACCGTATCCAGGATCACCACGGTGCGCGCGGTCTTGATCAGATCGACCTCCTGACCCAGGTAGGAGCCGTAGGCCATCATGATCCCCATGCCCAGCGACAGGGTGAAGAAGGCGTGGCCCAGCGCCGCGAGGATGACGCCGCCGTTGAGCTTGCTCCAGTCCGGCGAGAACATGAACTCGGCCGCCTGGCCGAAGCCCGAGGTGGACATGCCGAAGCCGATCAGCACGACCAGCGCCACGATCAGCAACGGCATCAGCCACTTGGCCGCGCGCTCCAGGCCCCCCTTGACGCCGCCGGCGACGATGCCGAAGGTCAGCAGCATGAACAGCGTGTGCCAGAACAGCAGCGTGCCCGGCTGGCCCAGCAGGGTGGTGAAGTAGTCACCCACGCTGACGCCGCTGGAGTTACCGAGGTCGCCGGTCAGCGTGCTCCAGGTGTAGTTGAGCGACCAGCCGCCCACCACGCTGTAGAAAGAGAGAATCAGGAACGAGCCCAGCACGCCGGCGATCCCCACCAGCACCCAGTCCGGCGAGAGCTTCGAGTCGCGGCCGAGCTTCTGCATGGTGTTGACCGGGTTGGACTGCCCGCGGCGGCCCAGCAGCCACTCGGAGACCAGGATCGGCAGCCCGATCAGCGCGATGCAGGCCAGGTAGACGAGCACGAAGACCGCACCGCCGCTGTCGCCCACCATGTAGGGGAATTTCCAGATGTTGCCGAGCCCCACGGCCGAACCGGTCGCTGCCAGAACGAAGGCCGTGCGTGAGGACCACTGCGCATGGGTATGGGATTGTTTGGCCATGAATTCACCATCAGTATTGCTGTTGTCGGAATACCGCCCCTTCGGGAGGCCGGACCCGGTGTCGTTTTTGAAGCCTGGGAGCGTCTCCGGCTGTTTAGCTTCGGCGGCAGGTTCGGGCCGCTTGAAAGCTGTGGCGGCAGCTTCGGGCCGCTTGAAAGAGAAACGCGCGAATTATAACGACTCGAACCCGTTTCTTCCCTTTTTCCTCCTGGAATTCGTCCAAAAGAGGTGTAAAGCGTCCCGAAAACGCAAAGATTGCGCAGAATGCATCATCTCCGCCGCCGGGCGGAGGATTCACTCCCCGCTATTTGCAAGCCGCGTTCGGTGCGCAAAATGCCGCGTGTTCTTGTAGGGCATCTTCATGTAGCCGGAAACGCCGAGACCGTCGATCTGCGGCACCGCCGCCAGCAGCGTCTCCAGGCAGTCGCGAAACTCCTCCTCCCGGGCCGGATCGAGCAGGCGGTAGTAGCTGTGGATCTTCAGGTGGGTCGGCAGCGCCTCGAAGATGATCATCCCGGTGTGATGGATGGCGTTGAGTCGCGACAGCGCCTCGATCATCACCGGCGGTAGCCGCAGGAACTCCTCGGGATCCGGACCGTCCTCGAAGTAGGAGTGCTCGCGACTGGCGTCTTCCAGTTCCGGCGTCGGGCTGACCTCGTAGGGAATCGCGCAGGTCGTGTCGGGCACGAACGGCCGCGCGGCATCGTCGCGGTCGACGTGCAGGGTGCGCCGGGCGTTGAACAGGCACGCCTTGAACACGCCGTCGCGGCGGCGGATCGCCCGGGCCAGGGTGACCATGTTGTTCACCGCCGCGACGAAGGCCTTCCGGAGCGACGGCTCGTTGAGGCTCAGGGTCGTGTCGAACTCGACGCCGGCGTCGCTCCAGCGTACCGCCAGACCGCCCACCACCGGATACTTTCCCAGCCTGCCCACCGCCACCAGGAACGCTTTCTCGAGATCGCCCATGCCCTGCATGAAGTGCTTGTAGTAGCGATCGAGCTGGACGTCGTTGACCGCGCTCAGGGTGTCGTTGCGCTCATCGTCCTGGCGGTGGTCGTCACGCAGGAACGCCTTGCGCGAGCTGTAGACGACCGTCTCGATCTCCTGCTCCAGCGAGCGCACCCACACCGGCACCAGCGGGGTTTCCGGCGATGCCTCGGTCTCCCGCAGGATCGTGCGGGCAATCCGCGGCATGTGCTGGAGAAAATAGTCCCCGGCCCGGCGACGCAGCGCGGGATCCTCGCTCAGCATCGCATCCAGCACCCGGGCGAACTCGATCGGCAACCCCAGCGAAGTGGCCGGGATCGTCTCGCGGCCGAAGCGGCTGGACTGCGCGGTGGCGAGCGCATAGAGGGTCGCGGCGGCACCCTGCTCGTCGAAGCGCGGCGACGACAACGCGCCCTCGAGCTGCTCCCCGCCGATGTAGTAGACATCACCCATGCGGGCGTTGGTGTGCTGCAGATCGGCGGACATCAGCTCCATCACGTTGCGCGACAGGAACTGGCCCTCGGCATCGAGCTGGGCAAAGACCGACGAGCCCCAGTCGATCAGCGCGATCTGCTCGGTTCGCGCATCGAACATCAGATTCGAGGGCTTGATGTCCCCGTGCACCACGAGTCGCCCCTCGGCGGACTCGCGGCGCAGCGTGCGCAGGATGTCCGCCAGCTGCGCCGCGATCTTGATCACCAGGCGCGGCGCCAGACGACCTTCGCGCAGCGAGAACTCCTCCAGGTTGATACCCGGCGCGCGCGCCATCACCAGCATCGCCTGATGGCGCAGGGTGCGGTAGGCGATCAGTTTGGGAACGCGGGGATGATCCACCTGCTCGAGCATGAACGCCTCCTCCTCGAGGCGCTCGTGGAACGACTGCGGCAGGTTCTGGCGGGTGAACTTGAACACGTGGCTGTCGCCGGCGCCATCGATACCCGCGAAGACGAAGCCGTAGGCCCCCTTGCCGACCAGTTCGACCTCGCGATAGCCGACCTGGGCGAGCTGGCGGCGGCAGCGCCCGATCCACTCGCGCAGCTGCCGCGCCTGGCTCTGGCTGAGCAGATAGACCGACTGCTCCTCGGGGATATAGAACTGCTGCAGCTCCGTGGGCTTGTGTCCGGACGTCGCCATGAGATCAGCGCAGGTCGGCAAGCATGGTTTCCGGCGCCTCCAGATACCCCTTCCAGCGATTGCAGAAACGCGCCATGGTGCCGCCATCTAGCACGCGGTGGTCGCCGGACCAGGTCACGGTCATGATCGAGCGCGCTACCACCCGCCCCTCGGCATCGAAGCGCGGCAGCCGCTGGACGCGGCCGAGGGCGACGATCGCCACCTCCGGCGCGTTGATGATCGGCATGGCATAGGTGCCGCCCAGCACGCCGATGTTGGAGATGCTGATGGTGCCGCCCTTGAGATCGGCCGGTTCGACCCGTCCGTCGCGAGCGGCCCGGGTCAGGCGCTCCACCTCGCTCGCCACTTCGCGCAGGCTAAGCCGCTCGACATGCTTGACGTTGGGCACCAGCAGGCCGCTGGCGCTGTCCACCGCCATGCCGACATGGCAGCCGTCCTGGTAGTGGATGGCATCGGCTGCCGCATTGAGCCGGCAGTTGAGCAAGGGGAACTCCGTCACCGCCAGGGCCAGCGCCTTCATTAGCAGCGGCATCAGCGTCAGCCGCTCGTCGCGCGCCTCGAAATCGCCCTTCAGGCGCTCCCGCAACGCCAGCAGCTCGGTGACGTCGAACTCGTCGCCGTAGGCAAAATGCGGAATTGTCGACGCCGCTTCGCTCATCCGCCTGGCCATCACGGCACGTACGCCGCGAAGCGGCTCGACGCGTTCGCCGCTGGAGGCAGCATCGGCAGCCGTCGTGAGCCGATGGTCCGCCGCTTCGGCCTGCCTGGGGCGCTGCTCCTGCTTTTCCTGTTGCTGCCGAAACGCCAGCACATCCTCCTTGAGCACCCGGCCATCCTTGCCGCTACCGGGAATCTCCTCGAGACGGACCCCGAGCTCGCGCACCCGCCGGCGTACCGCCGGGCTGGCGGGGATGCGTCTCCGGCCGGCGTCATCCCGCGCCGAGCGGGCGGCTGACCGCGACTCGGCCCCGCTATCCACGCCATGAGCCGGGGCCGGGTGGGGCTCGGCGCGGGTTTCACGTGGAACAGTGCCGGTCGCCATGGCGTCGGTATCGCTGCATTCGTCAGTGCTGCCGCTGGCCTGGGGCACGTACGCGAACAGCGGCGAGTGCACCCTGGCAACCTCGTCGAGCTGGCAATACCGCCGCACCAGCCGCCCCGCCTCCGGGGCGGTGATCTCCATCACCGCCTTGTCGGTGCTGACCTCGACCACCGGCTGATCCTCGGCGATCTCGTCGCCCTCCTCGACACGCCAGGTCACCACCTCGCACTCGACGATCCCTTCGCCCAGGTCG
The DNA here is from genome assembly GCF_982684285.1 of Salinicola sp. Classification (NCBI taxonomy): domain Bacteria; kingdom Pseudomonadati; phylum Pseudomonadota; class Gammaproteobacteria; order Oceanospirillales; family Halomonadaceae; genus Salinicola; species Salinicola sp. The sequence goes on from NZ_CEXLVS010000076.1 coordinate 6,104, forward strand.
GGCAGTATGAAATCCTTCGATGCCGCCGGTTCCTTCTCCCCGGCTTCCGGTCCGGGCGGCTGCGGGGCTTCGTCTTCGGGCGTGGCGGCGATCGGTTCGGGTGGTCGAGCATCGTGGTCGGATCGGGAGTCATGGTTGGATCGAGCGCCAGCGTCGGACCGGGCGCGCTCGTCGACGCTCTCGATGGCGAACAGCGGCGCGTGGACCCGGGCCGTCTCCCCTTCGCGGACATAGAGCCGCGTGACGCGCCCGGCCTCGGGAGCGGGGATCTCCACCAGGGCCTTGTCGGTGGTCACCTCGGCGACAGGCTGGTCCTCGGCGATGGTATCGCCCTCGCTGACCAGCCACTTCACCACTTCGCACTCGACGATGCCTTCGCCGATATCGGGCAGCAGGAAATCGCTCATCTCGCCTCCTCTCCTAGAAATCCATCGTGCGGTGGATGGCGTCGAGCACCTTCAACGGCCCCGGCATGTACTCTTTCTCGAGCGTCAGCGGGAACGGCGTGTCGAGCCCGGTGACGCGCTCGATCGGCGACTCCAGATAGAGGAAACAGCGGTTCTGGATGGTGGCGGCGACCTCGGCGGCGAATCCGCCGGTCAGCGGCGCCTCGTGACTGACGATCAGCCGCCCGGTCTTGAGCACCGATTCGACCACGGTCTCGACATCCCACGGCACGATGGTGCGAAGATCGATCAGCTCGCAGGAGACGCCCTCCTTCCCGGCCATTTCGGCGGCCTGTTCGATCACCTCCATCTGCGCCCCCCAGGCCAGCAGCGTGATGTCGCTGCCCTCCTGGACCACCTCCGCCTGGCGCAGCGGCAATTCGTAATCGTCGTCGGGCACCTCGCCCACCGACGCACGATAGAGGCGCTTGGGCTCGAAGAAGAGCACCGGGTCCGGCGAACGGATCGAGGCCAGCAACAGCCCCTTGGCCTGGTGCGGATTGCGCGGCACCACCACCGTCAGCCCCGGCGTGTGGGCGAAATAGGCCTCCGGCGACTGCGAATGGTAGTGGCCACCGGCAATCCCGCCGCCGTAGGGGGCGCGCACGGTCAGGCCGCCGACATCGAACAGGCTGCCGGAGCGGTAGCGGAACTTGGCGGTCTCGTTCACCAGCTGATCGAAGGCGGGGAAGATGTAGTCGGCAAACTGGATCTCGGCCACCGGCACCGAGCCCTGGGCGGCCAGACCGTTGGCGAAGCCGACGATACCCTGCTCCACCAGCGGGGTGTTGAAGCAGCGCTCGCGGCCGTACTTCTCCTGCAGGTGGCTGGTGGCGCGGAACACGCCGCCGAACACCCCCACATCCTCGCCGAAGCAGAGCACCCGGTCATCCGAGGCCATGGCGGTATCCAGCGCGTTGTTGACGGCCTGGAGCAGATTCATCCGACTCATGCCTGGCCCTCCTTCTCGGTGCTGTCATCCAGCCACGGCGCACTCCTGGGATAGGCCTCGGGGTGACGGACGATATGCGCTTTCAACGTCTCGAGCTGCTCGCGCAGCAGCGGGGGAGTCTCGGCGTAGACATCGCTGATCAGCGTGGCCAGCGCCGGTGGCCGACGCTTCTCGGCCTGCTTCATGCCGTCGAGCACCTCACGGCGCAGCGACTCGGTCAGCTCGCGCTCTTCGTCCTCGGTCCACCAGCCACGATCGATCAGCCAACGCTGCATCCGGCGCAGCGGATCCTTCTTGTGCCACGCCTCCTCCTCCTTCTTGCTGCGATAGCCGGACGGGTCGTCGGAGGAGGAGTGAGCCGCCAGCCGATAGGTCATCGCCTCGATCAGCACCGGTTCGTTGTGTTCCACCGCCAGCCGCCGGGCCTCGCGGGTCGCTTCGAATACCGCCAGGATGTCGTTGCCATCGACCCGGATCGACTGCATGCGATAGCCGAAGGCGCGGGCGGCGACCCCGTCGCCGGCAAACTGCTCGGTGACCGGGGTCGAGATGGCGTAGCCGTTGTTGCGGCACAGGAAGATCACCGGCACCTTGTGCACCGATGCCATGTTGAGCGCGGCATGGAAATCCCCTTCCGAGGCCGCGCCCTCGCCGAAGATCGCCAGCGTGCAGTGGCCCTGGCCGGCCAGCTTCTGACCGTAGGCGTAGCCGGTGGCCTGGGGAATCTGGGTCGCCAGCGGCGAGGAGATCGTCAGGTAGTGGAGATCCCGCGAGCCGTAGTGGATCGGCATCTGGCGACCGTGAGCGGTATCGCGCTCGTTGCCGAACAGCTGATTCATGAACTCGTCGGTGGTGAAGCCGCGATAGGCCAGCGCGCCCTGCTCGCGGTACTGGGCCATGATCATGTCGGCGTCGTCCAGCGCCGCCGTACTGCCGACCACCGCGGCCTCCTCGCCGGTGCACTGCATGTAGAAACTGAGCCGCCCCTGTCGCTGGGCCGCCATCATGCGCTCGTCGAGCACGCGGGTGTAGAGCATGGCGCGGTAGACGCGCCGCGCGGTCGCTTCGTCGAGCGTCGGCTTGCCCGCCCCGGCATAAGCGGTGCCATCCGGCTTGAGCAGCGTGAATACGGGAATCTGGATATCGTCGCCATTGGCAAAGACCGGCTTGTGGACGGGTTTTGCCGTGGATCGGGTCGTCTTCATGTGACGCTTCCTGGGCCGAGAATTCGGAACGCCTTATGAGCGGCTTTCAACACCTGACCTTGACGTTAATGTCAACTCGTCGCCATCCTACCTTGGTCGTTTAGCACTAGGTCCTATTGTCCCGCCCCGGAGGGCATCGCTAGAACAGAGCAACGAGGCGTACCGGCTACCCGATCCGGCACGCCAAACGCCTTGTCAGGCACATCGATGCCGCGGCGCCCTGCATGCCTCGCGGGCCCACCCGCCCGCGCAGTCTCTCCGGCGCGGCCACCGAGGGAATTCCGTTACCCATGGACTTCGAACTCAACGACGACCAGCAGGCCTACCGGGAAGCGGCGTGCCAGTTCGCGCGCCGCGAGCTGGCGCCCTACGCCGCCGAATGGGATGCCCAAAGCATCTTTCCGGTGGAGACGATACGCCAGGCCGGCGAACTCGGCTTTTGCGGCCTGTACACCCCGGAGGCCGCCGGCGGGCTGGGCCTGAGCCGGCTCGATTCGACCCTGATCATCGAGGAGCTGGCCCAGGGCTGCACCTCCACCACCGCCTTTCTGACCATTCACAACATGGTCAACTGGATCCTGGCCAGCTACGCCGGCGACGCGGTCCGAGAGACCTGGCTGACGCCGATGCTCGCCGGCGAGAAGCTGGGCTCCTACTGCCTCACCGAGCCCAACGCCGGCTCCGATGCCGCCTCGCTGCGCACCCGCGCGCACCGCGATGGCGACGCCTACGTGATCGACGGCAACAAGATGTTCATCTCCGGCGCCGGCGATACCCAGCTGCTGGTGGTGATGGCCCGCACCGGCGCACCGGACAGCGGCGCCGACGGCATCTCCGCCTTCGCCGTGCCAGCGGACACGGCGGGTATCGACTACGGCAAGAAGGAGGAGAAGATGGGCTGGAACAGCCAGCCCACCCGGGCGATCAGCTTCGACGGCGTGCGCGTGCCGGCGGATCATCGTCTCGGCGAGGAGGGCGAGGGCTTCCGTATCGCCATGCGCGCCCTCGACGGCGGACGCATCAACATCGCCACCTGCTCCGTCGGCACCGCCCAGGCCGCGCTCACCACCGCCCACCGCTACCTGAACGAGCGCCAGCAGTTCGGCCGTCCGCTGGCCAGCTTCCAGGCGCTGCAGTTCAAGCTCGCCGACATGGCCACCCAGCTCGTCGCGGCGCGCCAGATGGTGCGTCTGGCGGCGAGCAAGCTCGACCTCGGCGACCCCGACGCCACGCTCTACTGCGCCATGGCCAAGCGCTTCGCCACCGACCAGGGCTTCGCCATCTGCAACGAGGCCCTGCAGCTCCACGGCGGCTACGGCTACCTGCGCGACTACCCGCTGGAGCGCCACGTTCGCGACTGCCGGGTGCACCAGATTCTCGAAGGCACCAACGAGATCATGCGCCTGGTGATCGCCCGCCGCCTGCTCGACAAGGACGACCTGGAGATCTCGACATGACCGACCGTCACACCGCCCCCCAGCCGGGCGCGACGCCGCAAGAGACGCCAAGAGAGACGCCGTCGGTCGACGGCCTGCGCCTGGAGCGCCGCGGCGCCATCGCCGTGCTGACCATCGACAACCCGCCCGCCAACACCTGGCACGAGGGCTCGCTGGCGGCACTCGCCGACCATCTCGACGCCCTGGCGGCCGAGCCCCAGCCGCCGGCGCTGGTGATCACCGGCGCCGGCGACAAGTTCTTCTCCGCCGGGGCCGACCTCAAGCGCTTCACCGAGGGCAAGGCCACCGCGCTGGAGATGGCGACCCGCTTCGGGCGCGCCTTCGAGACCCTGAGTGCCTACCCCGGGGTCACCATCGCCGCGATCAACGGCTACGCCATGGGCGGTGGGCTGGAGTGCGCGCTGGCCTGCGACATCCGCATCGCCGAGCGTCAGGCGCAGCTGGCACTGCCGGAGGCCAAGGTGGGGCTGCTGCCCTGCGCCGGCGGCACCCAGCACCTGCCGTGGCTGGTGGGCGAGGGCTGGGCCAAGCGCATGATCCTGTGCGGCGAGCGCATCGACGCCGAGCGCGCCCTGACCATCGGCCTGGTCGAGGAGCTGGTCGACGCTGGCCAGGCTTTCACCAGCGCGCTCGCACTGGCCGAGCGCAGCACCGGCCAGAGCCCGCAAGCCCTGGACCGCTGCAAGCGCCTGATCATGAACGCCCGCGACCACGGCCTGCCCCACGGCTACCGCATGGAGCGCGAGCTGTTCATGGAACTGTTCGACACCGCCGCCCCGGGCGAGGGCATCGGCGCCTTCCTCGACAAGCGCCCGCCGCGCTGGCGCGAGGACCCGACCCCGGGCGCAGGCGACGACAGCCGCGACGGAGACCAGGCATGAGCGAGCCCGTGCGCTTCGATACCCTGGCCACCGCCGACGGCCACCGCCTCGGACACATCACCCTCGATGCCCCCAAGAGCCTCAACGCGCTGTCGCTGGCGATGATCGATGCCATTCAGGTGCAGATCGACGCCTGGGCCGAAGACCCGACGGTGGTCGCCCTGTGGCTGGAGGGTGCCGGCGACAAGGCGTTCTGCGCCGGCGGCGACGTGGTTGCCCTCCGTCGCGCCATCGCCGAAGGCCACACCGGCCGTGACCCGGAGGCCGCGGATGGCTTCGTGGCACGCTACTTCACCCACGAGTACCGCCTCGACCACGCTCTCCACGCCTACCCCAAGCCCATCGTCGCCTGGGGCGACGGCATCGTCATGGGCGGCGGTATCGGCCTCATGGCCGGCGCCTCGCACCGGGTGGTGACGCCGCGCTCGATGCTGGCGATGCCGGAGATCACCATCGGCCTCTATCCGGACGTGGGCGCCAGCTGGTTCCTGAACCGCATGCCGGGGGCCAGCGGCACCTTCCTCGGCCTGACCGGCGCCCGCCTCAACGCCAGCGACGCCCTGTTCGTCGGTCTCGCCGACCGTCTTATTGACGCCGAGCGCCGCGACGCGGTGATCGACGACCTGCTCGATGCTGACTGGTCCCGCCCGCGCCCGGCACTCGAACGGGTGCTGCGCGCCCACGCCGCGGCGAGCCGCGAGCTCGCCCCGGCCGCCGAGGTCGCACCGCGGCAGGAGGCAATCGCCGCGCTGACCGACGCCGACAGCGACGAAGCGCTGATCGACAGCATCATCGCCGCCGGCGACAGCGACGACCCCTGGATCGCCCGTGCCGCGCGCAACCTGGCCGCCGGCTCGCCGCTCTCGGCGCGGCTGATCCTGCGCCAGCTGACCCGCTGCCGGCGCGTCTCGCTGGCCGAAACGCTGCGCAGCGAGCTCGATCTGTCGCTGGCCTGTGCCGCCCACGGCGATCTCGGCGAAGGTGTCCGGGCACTGCTGATCGACAAGGACAACGCGCCGGCATGGCACCACGCCCACGGCGCGGTGGCGGCGGCCGACCTCGACGCCTGCCTCGCACCCGCCTGGTCGCGACAGACGCATCCGCTGCGCGACCTGCACGACCACGTCATCGGGTAAGCGTCGCCCGCCCGCGCCACCAACGCTGCCAGGAGAGCCGATCGTCATGTCCGCCACCGCCGAGTTCTTCGCCGCCCGCGATTTCCTGCTCGCCCAGCGCGAGGACTATCCCCGCGCCTACCAGGATTTCCGCTGGCCGCGCCTGACCCACTTCAACTGGGCCCTGGATGTTTTCGACGTGCAGGCCGCCGACAACGCCCGCACCGCGCTGTGGCTGGTGGACGAGGATGGCGGCGAAACCCGGCGCTCCTTCGACGAGATGCGGCGGCGCTCCAATCAGGTCGCCAACCATCTGCGCGAGCTGGGCGTGGCGCCGGGAGACACACTGCTGCTGATGCTGGATAACGTGGTCGAGCTGTGGGAGACCCTGCTCGCGGCGATCAAGCTCGGCGCGGTGGTGGTGCCGGCGACCACCCTGCTGGCGGCGCAGGATCTGCCCGATCGCCTGCAGCGCGGACGCATTCGCCATCTGGTGGTGGGCCACGCCCACACCGCCAAGTTCGCCGGGCTCGACCCCAGCCTGACGCGGATCGCCGTGGGCGATGCGGTATCCGGCTGGCAAGCCTACGACGACGCCTTCCGCGCCGACGACAGCTTTACGCCGACGGTCTCGACCCGGGCCGACGACCCACTGCTGCTCTACTTCACCTCCGGCACCACCTCGCGGCCCAAGCTGGTGGTCCACACCCATCAGAGCTATCCGGTGGGGTCGCTGTCGACGCTCTACTGGATCGGCCTGCAGCCGGAGGACATCCACTACAACATCAGCTCGCCGGGCTGGGCCAAGCACGCCTGGTCCAACGTCTTCGCGCCCTGGAACGCCGGCTGCACCATCTTCGTCTATCGCGCCGCGCGTTTCTCCGCCGCGGCGACCCTGGACGCTATCGCACGCTACGGTGTCACCACCCTGTGTGCCCCGCCGACGGTGTGGCGCCATCTGATCCAGGAGGATCTGGCCAGCTACCGGACCCAACTGCGCGCCCTGGTCGGCGCCGGCGAGCCGCTCAACCCGGAAGTGATCGACCGCGTGCGGCGGGCCTGGAACCTGGAGATTCGCGACGGCTACGGCCAGACCGAGACCACCGCCCAGATCGGCAACCCGCCGGGGCAGCCGATGCGTGCCGGCTCGATGGGGCGGCCACTGCCCGGATATCGCATCGCGCTGCTCGACGCCGACGGCCAGGAGCGCGACGAGGGCGAGATCGCGATCCGTCTCGACGAGCGCCCGGTGGGCCTGATGCAGGAGTACCGCGACGATGCCGCGCGCATGCGCCAGGTGCTCGACGAGGGCTACTACCGCACCGGCGATGTCGCCCGCCGCGACGCTGCCGGCTACTACTGGTACATCGGCCGCGCCGACGACGTGTTCAAGAGCTCCGACTACCGCATCAGCCCGTTCGAGCTGGAGTCGCTGCTGATCGAGCACGAGGCGGTGGCCGAGGCCGCCGTGGTGCCGGCCCCCGACGAGCTGCGTCTCAACGTGCCCAAGGCGTATCTGACCCTGCGCCAGGGCTTCGAACCCGACCGCGACACCGCGCTCTCGATCCTGCGCTTCGCCGCCGCCCGGCTGGCGCCCTACCAGCGCATTCGCCGGCTCGAGTTCTTCGAACTGCCCAAGACCATCTCCGGCAAGATCCGCCGGGTCGAGCTGCGCGCCCATGCGGCGACGGCCGCCGCCGACCCGGATGGCGCCCAGGACGAGTACCGCGAGAGCGACTTTCCCGAACTGCGCCAGCCGCCCGGCACCCATTGAGCTCACACGCCGGCGTCCAGGCCGTCATTCCAAGGAGTTTTCAAATGCAACTGGCCGACCACACCTTCATCGTCACCGGCGGCGGCTCCGGGCTGGGCGCCGCCACCGCCCAGCGGCTGGTGGCGGCCGGGGCCAACGTCACCCTGGCCGACCACGACGAGACGGCGGCGCAAGCCCACGCCGAGTCGCTGGGGGCGAACGCCCTGGCAGTGGCCGCCGACGTCACCCGGGAAGCCGACGGCGAGCATGTCATCGCCGCCACCCGCGAGCGCTTCGGCGCCCTCCATGGGCTGATCAACTGCGCCGGGGTGGCGCCGGCGGAGAAGATCCACGGCAAGCGCGGCGTGCACGGTCTCGACAGCTTCCGCCGGGTAGTCGACATCAACCTGATCGGCACCTTCAACATGCTGCGCCTGGCGGTGGCGGCGATGCAGGAGAACCCGGCGACGGAGGACGACGGCGAGCGCGGGGTGGTGATCAACACCGCCTCGGTGGCCGCCTTCGAGGGCCAGATCGGCCAGGCCGCCTACGCCGCCTCCAAGGCCGGCGTGGTCGGGCTTACCCTGCCCGCCGCCCGCGAGCTGGCCAGCTCGGGCATCCGGGTGATGGCGATCGCCCCCGGCATCTTCGACACCGCCATGATGCAGGGCATGCCTGAGGAGGTGCGCGAGAGCCTCAACGCCAAGGTGCCGTTCCCGCCGCGCATGGGCCACGCCGAGGAGTACGCCGCGCTGGCCTGCCAGATCCTGGAGAACCGCTATCTCAACGGCGAGGTGATACGTCTCGATGGCGCCATCCGTATGAGTGCGCGGTGAAAAGCGACTGAGCATCGCTCAGCCGCTTTTCAGGATGGAGTAAGACAGCAGCGACTGATCGATCCCTCACCAGTATGGGAGAGCTGAACATGAACACCCCAGACCCGATCGTCATCGTCGGCGCCAAGCGCACGCCGATGGGCGCCTTCCAGGGCGCCCTGGGCGGGCTTGCCTGCCCGCAGCTGGGCGCGGCGGCGATCCGCGGCGCCCTCGAACAGGCCCGGCTAACGCCAGACAGCCTCGACGAGCTGATCATGGGCTGCGTGCTCCCCGCCGGGCAGGGCCAGGCGCCGGCGCGCCAGGCGGCACTCGGCGCGGGCCTGGCCGAGTCGACGCCCTGCACTACCGTCAACAAGATGTGCGGCTCCGGAATGAAGGCGGTGATGCAGGCGTTCGACACGCTGTCGCTGGGTCACGCCGCCCATGCCATCGCCGGCGGCATGGAGAGCATGAGCAACGCCCCCTATCTGCTGCCCAAGGCGCGCGCCGGGCTGCGCATGGGGCATGCCCAGGTGCTCGATCACATGTTCCTCGACGGGCTCGAGGACGCCTACGAGCCGGGGCGGCTGATGGGCACCTACGCCGAAGATTGCGCCCAGGCCTTCGACTTCGGCCGCGAGGCCCAGGATGCCTACGCCATCGCCTCGCTGACCCGCGCCCGCCAGGCGATCGAGAGCGGCGTCTTTGCCAAGGAGATCGTCGCCCTCGACGCCCCCGCCGGCCGCGACACCCGCCGGGTCGACCAGGACGAACAGCCCCACAAGGCCAATCTCGAGCGTATCCCCCAGCTCAAGCCCGCCTTTCGCGAGGGCGGCACGGTCACCGCCGCCAACTCCAGCTCGATCTCCGATGGCGCCGCGGCGCTGGTACTGATGCGCCAGCGCGAGGCCGAGCGCCAGGGGCTGACCCCGCTGGCGCGCCTCCACGGCCACGCCAGCCACGCCATGCGCCCGGGCGACTTCCCGGTGGCGCCGATCCACGCCGTGCGCAAGCTCTACCAGCGCCTCGGGTGGACGCGAGAGAGCGTCGACCTCTACGAGATCAACGAAGCCTTCGCGGTGGTGGCGATGGCGGCGATGCGCGAACTCGATCTCGACCACGAGCGGGTCAACGTGCACGGCGGCGCCTGCGCCCTGGGCCACCCGATCGGCGCCTCCGGCGCGCGGATTCTGGTCACGCTGCTCAACGCGCTCGCCCATCACGACCTGACCCGGGGTGTGGCGGCGATCTGTATCGGCGGTGGCGAAGCCACGGCGGTCGGCATCGAACGGCTCGTGTAGCCGAAGACGCGAGTGCCGGCATCCCTGCCGCACGACACCCAATCCAGGGGAGAGATGACGATGACCGGGCCGACCAGCGCCAACCACAATCACGAACCCAGCTACGTCAGCGGCACCAGCGACCGGCCGCTGCTGGGCCTGACCATCGGCGACTGCCTCGATGCCGCCGCCAGCGAATGCCCCGACCGCGAGGCGCTGGTGAGCTGCCATCAGAACCTGCGCTACGCCTACGCTGAGC
>NZ_CEXLVS010000077.1:0-16168 GCF_982684285.1 Salinicola sp.
GGGGAAACGCTACAACTGGGCGTTCGAGACCGACCCGGAGCCGCACATGGACAACCGCCGCATGGAGTGCGGGCGCGGCAAGGGCCTGGGCGGCTCGTCGCTGATCAACGGCATGTGCTACATCCGCGGCAACGCCCTGGACCTGGACAACTGGGCCAGGCAGCCAGGCCTGGAAGATTGGCGCTACAGTGACTGCCTGCCCTACTACCGCAAGGCGGAAAGCCGCGATATCGGCCCCAACGACTATCATGGCGGCGACGGACCGCTGAGCGTGGCGACCCCGAAAGCCGGCAACAACCCGCTCTACCAGGCATTCATCGAAGCGGGGGTCGAGGCGGGCTATCCACGCACCGAGGATCTCAACGGCTACCAGCAGGAAGGCTTCGGTCCCATGGACCGCTCGACGACCCCCAACGGTCGCCGCTCTTCCACCGCACGCGGTTATCTGGACATCGCCAAGCAGCGCGAGAACCTGACCATCGTCACCCACGCCACCACGGACCGCATCCTGTTCGAGGATCAGCGCGCCGTCGGCGTCAACTACCTGCACAAGAGCCAGCCGCGCCAGGCCCTGGCCCGCCGCGAGGTGCTGCTGTGCGGTGGCGCGATCGCCTCGCCGCAGATCCTGCAGCGCTCCGGCGTCGGCAATCCGGAACTGCTGGAAAAACTCGACATTCCCGTCGTGCATCCGCTCAAGGGCGTCGGCGAGAATCTGCAGGACCACCTGGAGATGTACATCCAGTACGAGTGCAAGCAGCCGGTGTCGCTCTATCCGGCACTCAAGTGGTACAACCAGCCCAAGATCGGCGCGGAGTGGATGTTCCTGGGCAAGGGCATCGGCGCCAGCAACCAGTTCGAGGCCGGCGGGTTCATCCGCAGCGACGACAGCGAGGCGTGGCCCAACCTGCAGTATCACTTCCTGCCGATCGCGATCAGCTACAACGGCAAGAGCGCGGTCCAGGCCCACGGCTTCCAGGCCCATGTCGGCTCGATGCGGTCCGAGAGCCGTGGGCGGGTGCAACTGCGCGACAGGAATCCGCGCAGCGCGCCCAGCATCCTGTTCAACTACATGGCCACCGAGCGCGACTGGGAAGAGTTCCGCGCCGCGATCCGCCTGACCCGCGAGATCATCAACCAGCCGGCGATGGATGCCTATCGTGGCCGGGAGATCTCGCCGGGACCGGATGTGCAGTCGGACGAGGAGCTCGACGCCTTCGTCCGCCAGCACGCCGAAACGGCCTACCACCCCTGCGGCACCTGCCGCATGGGCAGCGACGACGATGCCGTGGTCGACGGTGAGGGTCGCGTTCACGGCATCGAGGGGCTGCGCGTGATCGACGCCTCGATCATGCCCCAGATCGTGACCGGCAATCTCAATGCCACCACCATCATGATCGCCGAGAAGCTCGCCGACCGCGTGCGCGGGCACGAGCCGCTACCGGCCTCGGAGGCGCCCTACTACGTCGCCGACGGCGCGCCGGCTCGCCAGGCGCCTGCCAGATCCGCCTGACGTCCACGGGACGCCATCGCCTCCCTTCCATGCCCGGCCGGTCGAGCCGGGCATTTTGCCGTCTGCCGTCCTCCCAATCCGCCATCGGCACGGACCCTCGCGGTCGCTCCGGATACTCGGACACCTCCCCGGGAGGATTTACGCGCTAATTGCGCATTGTCCGAACAGTGTTCCGTTACACTGAGTTCGGCTTTACGCTAGTCCGACCCCCAGCTCGTTCGAGCCGTGTAGCGCGCACGTCACAAAGTCCGTACAAGGAACGTCTTTCGTCATGTCATCCTCCTCCACGTCGTCTCGCCCCCGCCGGCCGCCACGCTGGCTGTGGTGGTTGCTGCTGATCCTCGTCGCGGCCAGCGTCGCCTACTATTTTCTCGGCAACAACGGCGAGCCAGAGGGCAACGACGGATCCCCGCAACAGCCCAGCGCCGGCGGCATGCCGGCCACGGCCATCTCCGCCGTGGCCGCCAGCCGCGGGGACCTGCCGATCGAGCTGACCGCGCTGGGCACGGTGCGACCGCTGCAAAGCGTCGCCGTGCGGCCGCGGGTGGAGGGCGAGCTGATTTCGGTCGATTTCGAGGAGGGGCAAACGGTCCAGAAAGGCCAGCGGATCGCCCGGATCGATCCGAGGGATTACCAGGCACAGCTGGACCAGGCCAAGGGACAACTGGCCCAGGACCAGGCCCAACTGGCATCGGCAAGGGAAGATCTGGCCCGCTACGAAAAGCTGATCGAGACCAACTATGTGTCGCGCCAGGAGCTGGAACAGCAGCGCCAGCTGGTGCGCCAGTACCAGGGCACGGTGGCCAGCGACCAGGCCAGCGTCAAGAGCGCCCAGGTCCAGCTCGACTACACCGATATCACCGCACCGATCACCGGCGTGGCGGGGATTCGCAACGTGGATCCCGGCAACATCGTCCAGCTCGGCGACGACGATCCGATCGTCACCATCACCCAACTGGACCCGATCTCGGTGATCTTTTCGCTGCCCAGCCGCTATGTCGATATCGTCCGTGGCCGTCTGGTCGCCGGCGACCATCCCACGGTGAGCGTGACCGGCACCGACGGCGAAACCTACTCCGGCCGGTTGAGCAGCATCGACAGCAACATCAATAGCGCCACCGGTACGATCCGCCTGCGCGCCACCCTCGACAACCCCACCGGCGGGCTCTATCCCAACGCCTACGTCGACGTCAGCCTGGTCTCGCAGATCCTCCGCGACCAGGTGATCGTCCCCGAGCCGGCGGTACAGACCGGCCAGGAAGGCAACTACGTCTACGTGGTGAAGGAAGACGGTACCGTGACCCGGCGCGACGTCACGCTGGCCGCGACCCAGAACTCGCAGAGCGCGCTGTCGTCCGGTGTCGAAGCGGGGGAACGGGTGGTGGTGGACGGCGTCGACAGCCTGCGCGAGGGTGCCAAGGTCCGCGTGGTCAGCGATGCGCTGCCGGGAGAGTCGAGTGACGAGGTGGCGGATCCCGCTGCCGGTACCGACGACGGTGACGGCCGCGCATCATGAATCCGTCTCGCCTGTTCATCCTGCGACCGGTCGCCACCTCGCTGGTGATGCTGGCGATCCTGATCGCCGGCGCCATGGCCTATCGGTTGCTGACGATCTCGTCGCTGCCGGAGGTGGACTTCCCCACCATCCAGGTCACCACGCTCTATCCCGGTGCCGGTCCCGACGTGATGCTCTCTCACGTCACCTCCCCGCTGGAGGACGAACTGGGCGAGATCTCGGGGCTGGAGGACATGAGTTCGACCAGCACCGGCGGCGCGTCGCTGATCACGCTGCGCTTCTCGCTCGACTCCGACCTGGGCGTCGCCGAGCAGGAGGTCCAGGCGGCCCTGAGCCAGGCCGAGACACTGCTGCCCGACGACCTGCCCCGCCCGCCCAGCTACAGCAAGGTCAACCCGGCGGATACGCCGATCATGACCCTGGCGGTCAGCTCGGATACCTTGCCGCTGACGAAGGTCTACGACCTGGTCGACACCCGCATGGCGCAGAAGATCGCCCAGATCAGCGGCGTGGGACAGGTCAAGCTGGCCGGCGGCCACCAGCCCGCCGTGCGCATCACCGTCGACTCGCGCCAGCTCGCCGCCTACGGGCTCGATCTCGCCGCGGTGCGCAGCGCCGTCGATGCCGCCAACGTCAACCGGGCCAAGGGCACGCTCTATGGGCCCTACCGCGCCTACAGCATCGATGCCAACGATCAACTGCTGTCGGCGAGCGGTTACCGCGACCTGATCCTCAAGAACGACGGTGGTTCGGTGCTGCGGCTGTCGGACGTGGCCAAGGTCGAGGACGGTTCCGAGAACGCCTACCTCTCGGCCTGGGCCGATCGCGAGGGCGCGATCCTGATCGACGTGCTGCGCCAGCCCGGCGCCAACGTGGTCGGCGTGGCCGACAGCATCAAACGGGGCCTGCCGGCGCTGGAGAACACGCTGCCGGCCAATGTCGACGTCAGGATACTCACCGATCGCACCACCACCATTCGCGCCGCGGTGGAGGACGTGCAGTTCGAACTGATGCTCGCCATCGGGCTGGTGGTGATGGTGACCTTCCTGTTCCTGCGCAACCTTCCGGCCACGCTGATCCCCAGCCTGGCGGTGCCGCTGTCGCTGGTGGGTACCTTCGGCGCGATGTACCTGGCGGGATTCAGCCTCAACAACCTGACCCTGATGGCCTTGACCATCGCCACCGGCTTCGTCATCGACGACGCCATCGTGGTGCTGGAGAACATCACCCGCTACGTGGAGAAGGGCGAAAAGCCGCTGGCTGCCGCGCTCAAAGGCTCGCGCCAGATCGCCTTCACCATCCTCTCGCTGACGGTCTCGCTGCTGGCCGTGCTGATACCGCTGGTGTTCATGAGTGGCGTGGTCGGCGTGCTGTTCCGCGAATTCGCGCTGACCCTGGCGATCTCGATCCTGATCTCCGCCTTCGTCTCGCTGACGCTGACGCCGATGCTCTGCGCGCGCTGGCTGAAGCAGCGTCCGGAAGCCGCCGGCAGCGGTGGCGAAGAGATGGACGACGAAGCCATGGTGCGCAGCCGTCAAGGCTTGTTCGGTCGCCTCACCCGTGGTTACGAACACGCGCTGAACTGGGTGCTCGGCCATCAGACGCTGACGCTGCTGGTGGCGGTCGCCACCCTGGGCGTCACCGCCCTGCTGTTCATCGCCACGCCCAAGGGGCTGTTCCCGGTGCAGGACACTGGCGTCATCCGCGGCATCACCACTGCGACCCAGTCGACCTCGTTCGAGGCGATGTCGGCGCGCCAGCAGCGACTGGTCGACCGCCTGCTGAAGGATCCCGCCGTCGAGAGCGTCTCGTCCAGCGTCGGCATCGACGGCACCAACACCACGCTCAACAGCGGCCGCCTCTCGATCAACCTCAAGCCGCTGGGCGAACGTGACGACCTGGACGGCGTACTGGCACGGCTGCGCAACGAGAGCCGCGACATTCCCGGGCTGACCCTGTCACTGCAGCCGGTGCAGGATCTGACGCTGGAAGACACCATCAGTCGCTATCCCTATCAGTTCGCCCTGACCCAGGGCGACCGCGCGGCGCTGAACGACGACGCCGCCAGGCTGCTCGCGGCTCTCGGACGCTCTCCCGCCATCGCCAGCGTCAGCAGCGACGTCCAGAACGAAGGGCGCAAGCTCGAGGTGACCATCGACCGCGGCCGCGCCGGCCGGCTCGGGATCAGCGTCGCCGATATCGACGACGCACTCTACGACGCCTTCGGCCAGCGCCTGATCTCGACCATCTTCACCCAGGCCAGCCAGTACCGGGTGGTGCTTGCCGCCAACGCCACCGATAGCGACGGACCGCAGGCGCTGTCGCGTCTCTACGTCGCCAACGACGACGATGAGCTGGTGCCGCTGTCGACCCTGGTGACCCTGACCGAGCGCACCACCCCGCTCTCGCTGCAACGCCAGAACCAGTTCCCCTCGGCGCTGATGTCGTTCGCCGTCGCCGACGGCCACTCGCTGTCGGAGGCTTTCGAGGCGGTCGACCGGGCGGCGGCCGACACCCTCAGCGACCAGACCACGCTCACCTATCGCGGCTCCGCGCTGGCGTACACCGACTCCACCGGCGACACCCTGTGGCTGATCCTGGCCGCCATCGTCACCATGTACATCGTGCTGGGGGTGCTCTACGAGAGCTACATTCACCCGCTGACGATCCTGTCGACGCTGCCATCCGCCGCCATCGGCGCCGTGCTGGCGCTGCAGATCGGCGGTTATTCGCTCGGCCTGGTGGCGGTCATCGGCATCATCCTGCTGATCGGCATCGTCAAGAAGAACGCCATCATGATGATCGACTTCGCGCTGGAGGCGCAGCGCGAGCGCGGCATGTCGGCGGAGAAGGCGATCCATACCGCGGCGCTGCTGCGCTTCCGGCCGATCATGATGACCACCTTCGCCGCGCTGCTCGGCGCCATGCCGCTGATGTTCGCCAGCGGCTACGGCGCCGAGCTCCGCCAGCCGCTGGGGGTCACCATGGTGGGCGGGCTGCTGTTCAGCCAGTTGCTGACGCTGTTCACCACGCCGGTGATCTACCTGTTCTTCGACCGCCTCGCGGTACGCTTCGGCCGGACCCGGCGCCACGACGATGAGCACGACGAACGCGATGCACGGGGTCGTGATGAAGAGCGTCGCGATGGAGAGCGTGGTGATGGAGAGACCCCAGACGGAGCATCGCCGTGAGCCTGTCGGCCCCCTTCGTACGCCGGCCCGTGGCCACCATCCTGCTGGCGCTGGCCATCGTGCTGCTGGGCTCGCTCGCCTACGAGCGGCTGCCGGTGGCACCGCTGCCCAACGTGTCGTTCCCGACCATCCTGGTCTCGGCGAGCCTGAGCGGGGCCAATCCGGAAACCATGGCATCGACGGTGGCGACGCCGCTGGAGCGTTCGCTGGGTCGCATTCCCGGGATCACCCAGATGACCTCGTCGAGCTCCGACGGCTCCACCAGCGTGATCATCCAGTTCGATCTCGACAAGGAGATCAACGTGGCCGCCCAGGAGGTCCAGGCCGCCATCAACGACGCCCAGCCGCTGCTCCCCAGCGCCATGACCAGCCGGCCGCACTATCGGAAGCTCAACCCGGCCTCGGCGCCGGTGATGATCCTGTCGCTGACCTCCGACACCCTCCCCACCAGCGAGCTCTATCGCCTCGCCGACAGCAAGATCGCACCGCCCATCGCCCAGGTGCCCGGCGTCGGCGACGTCAATGTCGGCGGCAGCTCCTCACCGGCGGTGAGGGTGTCGATCGACCCGCGCAAGCTCAACCACGCCGGTATCGCACTGGACGCCGTGGCCGGTGCCCTGCGCGCGGCCACGACGCAGTCGCCAACCGGATTCGTGCAGACCGTCGAGCATCGCTGGGAGGTCCAGAGCGACTCCCAACTGCTGAAGGCGAGCGACTATAGCCAGATCGTGATCGCCAAGGGGGACGACGGCTCGCTGATGCGCCTCGGCGACGTGGCCAGGATCGTCGACGGCGTGGAAGATCGCTACAACGTCGGCTTCCAGAACGATCTCCCCGCCGTCCTGCTGGTGATCAGCAGTGCCAGCGGCGCCAACATCATCGACACCATCGCCGGCGTCAGGGAACGACTCGACGAGGTGCGCAGCCTGCTGCCCCGGAACGTCAACCTCAGCGTGCAGCTCGACCGCGCACCCGGCATCCAGGCATCGCTGCACGAGACCCAGCTGACACTGCTGCTGGCCGTCGTGCTGGTGGTGCTGGTGGTGTTCCTGTTCCTGCGCAATGCCCGCGCCACCATCATCCCCAGTGTCGCGATTCCGGTGTCGCTGATCGGCACCTTCGCGATGATGTGGGTGTTCGACTTCTCGCTGGACACCCTGTCGCTGATGGCGCTGATCGTCTCGATCGGCTTCCTGGTCGACGACGCCATCGTGGTGGTGGAGAACATCGCGCGGCACATCGAGCAGGGCGTCAAGCCATTCAAGGCCGCGCTGCTCGGCGCCAGGGAAGTCGGCTTCACGGTCACCGCGATGAGCGTGTCGCTGGTGGCAGTGTTCATCCCGCTGCTGCTGCTTGGCGGCTTCATCGGGCGAATGTTCCACGAGTTCGCAGTGACGCTGTCGCTGGCCATCGGGGTGTCGTTGCTGGTGTCGCTGACGCTGACGCCGATGCTGTGCGCCCGCTGGCTGAAACCGCACCCGGAACGCCAGCGACAGCCCCGCTGGGAGCGGTTCTTGACCGCGACCGGCAACGCCTTCGTGCGCGGCTACGCCACGACCCTGGATATCGCGCTGAAGCATCGCCGGTTGACGCTGCTGTCGCTGGTCGCCGTGATCGTGCTCAACGGTTATCTCTACGCCGCCGTCGACAAGGGGTTCATCCCGGATCAGGACACCGGGCGCCTGCTCGGCACCATGCGCGGCGATCAGGCACTGTCGTTCGACGCCGTCTCGGACAAGCTCGGCCAGGTGCGCGAGCGGCTGCAGGCCGACCCCGCCGTCGACAGCGTGCTGGGGTTCATGGGGAGCGGCGGCCCGGGCCGCGGCGGCTCCTCGGCCACGCTGTTCATCACTCTCAAGGCCGACCGCCAGGGCTCGACCCAGGCGATCGGCAATCGCCTGATGGCCAGCCTGCAGGGCCTGACCGGGGTCAGCACCTTCATGTTTCCGCTGCAGGATATCCGCATCGGCGGACGCTCCAGCAGCGCCTCCCAGTACGAGATCACGCTCAAGAGCGACGATCTCGATCTGCTGGACGAGTGGTCCAGGAAGGTCCAGCAGGCGATGCAGCAGGTCGACGGCATCACCGGGGTCGATAGCGACAACCGCGGCGACGGCCTGGCCGCCAGGCTGGTCGTGGATCGGGACACCGCCTCGCGTCTCGGCGTGGACATGAGCACCATCGACACCGCGCTGGGCAACGCCTTCGCCCAGAGCAAGGTGGTGAGCCTCTACGATGCCGATGAACAGCGCTACGTGGTGATGGAAGTCGATGCCCCCTACCGCCAGGCCCCCGATGCCATCGGCGACCTCCAGGTCAGCGCCAGCGACGGCGAGATGATCCCGATCTCGGCGTTCAGTCACGTCGAGCGCAGCACCACGCCGGTAACGGTCAATCACCAGGGGCAGTTCGCCGCCTCGACGGTCTCTTTCAACCTGGAGGAGGGCGTGTCGCTGGGAGAAGCGACCGCACGCATTCGCCAGGCCGTGGACGAGCTTCACCCGCCCACCGCCGTCCAGGTCGACTTCGAGGGCAGCGCCGGCACCTTCCAGAGCGGTATCGAAGCGATGCCATGGCTGATCCTCGCCGCGCTGGTGACGGTCTACCTGGTGCTGGGCATTCTCTACGAGAGCTACATCCATCCACTGACCATCCTGTCGACGCTGCCCTCCGCCGGGGTCGGCGCCCTGCTGGCGCTGATGGCGCTGGACACGCCGTTCACCCTGATCGCGCTGATCGGCATCATCCTGCTGATCGGCGTGGTCAAGAAGAACGCGATCATGCTGGTGGACTTCGCCGTCGTCTGCGAACGCGACCAGGGCATGACGCCGCAGGACGCGATTCGCCACGCCGCGCTGGTCCGCTTCCGGCCGATCATGATGACCACCCTCGCCGCCCTGCTCGGCGCGCTGCCGCTGCTGCTCGGCACCGACGAGAATGCCGGCCTGCGCGCGCCACTGGGGATCACCATCATCGGCGGGCTGATCGTCAGCCAGATCCTGACGCTCTACACCACCCCGGTGGTCTATCTTTACCTCGACAGGCTTCACCGCCGCCTGCGGCCAAGACAGATCGGCGCGGGACGTGCCAGCGAGGCGTAAGCTTCGGGCTTCGGGGCGCCATTGCAGTGGCTCCGGCCCGCCAGCCCTTCTCGTCGCTCGTCGCTCGTCGCTCGTCGCTCGTCGCTCGTCGCTCGTCGCTCGTCGCTCGTGGCTCGTGGCTCGTGGCTCGTGGCTCGTGGCTCGTGGCTCGTGGCTCTAGCCCAAAGGATAAGCACGTCGGCCTAGTCAGCCGGCGTGGGATCCGCTAGTCTGAAAACCAAATTCAAACGCTCGTCTGAATTCTTCGTTTTCCCTCTCGGAGCTCGTCATGATCACACTGCTGCTCATCGTCCTGGCCGTCATCGGCTGTCTGGTCGTCATGCGTCGCGAAGCCGGCGCACTCGCGGCACTGGCCGTACTCGCCGTGTTGGGTGTCATCGGGCTGGCGCTGGACGCTGGCGTCGCCGGTACGCTGCTGCTGATCGCGGCGATCGGCGTCGCCGTCTGCGGCCTCAAGCCGATTCGTCGGCTGTGGCTATCGCCGCGCCTGTTCGCGCTGTTCAAGAAGATCGCCCCGCGGGTCTCCGAGACCGAGCGGGTCGCGCTCGATGCCGGCACCGTCGCCTGGGACGGCGAGCTGTTCAGCGGCCGTCCCGACTGGCAGCGCCTGCTGGACTTCGACAATGCCGGGCTGAGCGAGGAGGAGCAGGCCTTCGTCGACCATCAATGCTCCGTCGCCGCGGGCATGTGCAACGCCTGGGAGATCGCCCGCGAGCGTGCCGACATGCCGGAGGCGCTGTGGGAGTACCTGAAGAAGGAGCGCTTCTTCGGCATGATCATCCCCAAGGCCTACGGCGGCCTGGGATTCTCAGCCAAGGCGCAGTCCGCCGTGCTGCAGAAGCTGGCGTTCAACGAAACCCTGATGAGCACCGTCGGCGTGCCCAACTCGCTCGGCCCGGGCGAGTTGCTGCTGAAATATGGTACCGAGGCGCAGAAGGATCACTACCTGCCGCGCCTCGCCGACGGCCGCGACATCCCCTGCTTCGCGCTGACCGGCCCCCGCGCCGGCAGCGACGCCACCTCGCTCCCGGATGTCGGCATCGTCTGCCGCGGCATGCATAACGGCAAGGAGGTCCTGGGGCTGAAGCTGACCTTCGAGAAACGCTGGATCACCCTGGCGCCGATCGCCACCGTGGTCGGCCTGGCCTTCCGCATGTTCGACCCGGACAATCTGCTGGAGCGCGGCGAGAGCGACATCGGCATCAGCTGTGCGCTGATCCCGCGTGACACCGAAGGCATGGAGATCGGCCGCCGCCACCATCCGATCGGCAGCCCGTTCATGAACGGTCCGATCCGCGGCAAGGAGGTGTTCATCCCCCTCGATTACCTGATTGGCGGGCTCGACATGGCCGGTCAGGGCTGGCGCATGCTGGTGGAGTGCCTCTCGGTGGGCCGCTGCATCACCCTGCCTTCCGGTGCCGCGGGCATCGGGCGCTATGCGGTGGGCTGGAGTGGCGGCTTCACCCGCATTCGCCGCCAGTTCAACATCGCCGTGGCGGACATGGAGGGCGTGCAGGAGCCGCTGGCGCGCATCGCCGCCAAGGCCTACATCTCCCAGGCCGCCGTGATGCAGACCGCCAACACCATCGATCACGGCGTCAAGCCGGCGGTACCGTCGGCGATTCTCAAGAGCCAGTTGACCGAGTTCCAGCGCGACGTGCTGGCCGATGCCATGGATGTCCACGGCGGACGCACGGTAACGCTGGGCCCGCGCAACTATCTCGGCATCGGCTACAGCGCCAACCCGGTGTCGATCACCGTCGAGGGCGCCAATATCATGACCCGCAACCTGATGATCTTCGGTCAGGGTGCGATCCGCTGCCATCCTTACGTCCTCGAGGAGCTGGCGGCCAAGGATGCCAACGATTTCGAGGCCTTCGATCGGCTGTTCTTCCGCCATATCGGGCTGATCTTCGGCAACGGCGCACGCGCCTTCACCCAGGCACTGGGTCTCGGCAAGCCGAACGTCCCGTTCGATGCCATCGCGGCGCCCTACGCACAGGATGCCGCGCGGCTCTCTTCCGCCTTCAGCCTGTGCGCCGACGCCGCCATGGCCAGCCTCGGCTCCAAGCTCAAGCAGCGCGAGATGATCTCGGCGCGTCTCGGCGACGTGCTCTCCAATCTCTATCTGCTGTCGATGTTGCTCAAGCAGTGGCACGAAACCGATCGCGTCGACAACGAGGCGGCGCTGTTCCACTACAGCTGTCGGTTGTTGCTGAACCGTGCCGAACAGGCGCTGGTCGATCTGTTCGACAACCTGCCCAACCGGGTCTTGGGCAATACGCTGTCGTTCGTCACCCAGCCTCTGGGGCGCCGCTGGCACAAGCCGCAGGACACGCTGACACGGGAGATCGCCAGGGCGGTCTCCACGGACAGCGCGCTGCGCCACAAGCTGACGAGCAATACCTGGGACAGCTGGGAGGAGGGTCAGAAGGAGAACGCGCTGGCGCGCTACAACGCCCTGCTGGCCAACGCCGAACGGGCCGAGACGATCTATCGCACGCTCAACAAGGCGCGGGTCAAGAAAGCGCTGCCGGAGGTCGCGTTGCACCCCGAGCAGTGGATCGATGCCGCCCACGAAACCGGCCTGCTGAACGACGAGGATGCCGCCTTCATGCGCGCCCACGAGGCGGAAGTCCTGGAGATGCTGACGGTGGACGACTTCGCCTTCGATGCCTTCGTCACGCGTCGGGAAGCGCAAGAGACGTCGGAGATCGAGAACGAGGCCACCGCCTAGCGGCGCCCGGCCAGCGTTGTCGGCAAGATGAAGAAGCCCCCGTTCTGAACGGGGGCTTCTTCGTCTGATCATCGTCTTGGGCTGATCACCGTCTTGGGCTGATCACCGTCTTGGGCTGATCACCGTCTAGGGCTGATAATCGTCTTGGTCTGGTCATCGTTTGGCAGCTACTGCTCCAGCACCTGCAGTTGGACGTCGGCGGCGCCCTCGTGGATCATGCCGAGCTGCTCCGCCGCCCTTCGGGAGAGGTCGATGATGCGGCCATCGACGAAGGGGCCGCGATCATTGATGCGCACCACCGTGCTTTCGCCGGAATCCAGCGCGGTAACCTTCACCCGGGTACCGAAGGGCAACGTCTTGTGAGCCGCCGTCATCGCCTGGCTGTCGTAGGGCTCGCCACTGGCCGTCAGCCGCCCTTCGAAGTAGGACGCATAGAAGGTCGCTTCGCCCAGGCGCTTCTTCCCGCTCGGTCGAGCCCCGCGAGCCTGCTCGTCACTCGAGACCGCGCCGGGTTGGTCGTCCCCCGCCTTCTTGTGGGACTTGGCACTGGATTTCGAGCCCGGGTTGGCGCTGGCCGCGGTCGAGGCGGGCTGGCCGGATGGAGGGGGACTCCATCCCGGCGGATGCTGATTCGTCGCGCAGCCCGCCAGCAAGATCGAAGTCACCGCGGCGGCAAAAAGCCCCTTTCGAGACAGACACCGTCTGGGAGATCCCGGCATGGTGTCGGTGGAATCGGTCGTCATCACTCGGAAACCTGATGTCATCTGAACATGGCGTACTGCTTGAATCCGACAATCATAAACGATGATCGGCTCACGATAGCGGCCAAATGAGCAAAATCAAGGGAATTGCCGTTACCATGACGACCAGCGACAGCGGCAGCCCGAGCTTCCAGTAGTCCCGGAAGTGATAACCGCCAGGGCCCATGACCAGCGTGTTCGACTGGTGGCCGATCGGCGTCAGGAAGGCGCACGACGCACTGACGGCCACCGCCATCAGGAACGGGTCGAGGGAGACATCGAGGCCACTGGCAAGACTGGCGGCGATCGGCGCCATCAGCAGTGCCGCGGCGGCGTTGTTGATCACGTTGGAGAGCAGCAGCGTGATCGCGAACAGCGCCACCAGCGTGACCACCGGCGGCCAGCCGCTCCCCAGCGCCATCATCCCGTCCGCCACCATCTGGGCTCCGCCACTGGTCTCCAGCGCCGTTCCCACCGGCAACATCGCCGCCAGCAGCACGATCACCGGCCCCTCGATGGCGTCGTAGCCCTCTCGCAGCGGCAGTACGCCCAGCACCAGCGTGACCAGTGCCGCCAGCGACAGCGCGACCGCCGCCGGCAGCAGGTCGAACATCATCGCTCCGATCGCCACCGCGAAGATCGCGACCGACAGCAGCAGTTGGCGCGGCTGCCCCAACGACAGCTTGCGGCTGGCCAGCGGCAGGCATCCCAGCGCCGCCAGGCTGTCGCTGAGCCCGTTCTCGCCACCCTGCAGCAGCAGCACGTCTCCCGGTTGGAAGCGCACCTCCCGCAGCCGCTGCTTCAGTCGCGTCCCATCCCTCGACACCGCGACCAGATGCAGCCCATGCTGGTCGAGCAGGCGCAGTTGCGTCACCGTTCGCCGCGTCATCATCGAATCGGTGCGCACCACGGCCTCGACCAGTTGCAGATCTTCCGTATCCAGCTTAGGCGCCTCGGTGGATTCGGAGCCGTCGGCGTCCCGCTCATGGGCACCGATGGTCAGCCCCGCCTTGTCCTCCAGTTGCCTGAGATCGTCGGGGTCCGCTTCGAGCAGCACGATATCGCCGGCCTGCAGGGTGCCGAAGAAACGGCTGCCGGGTAGCCGTTTACCGTCCCGCACGACGCCGAGGACCGGTACCGGCTCGTCGCACACCTCACGCAGCTGGCGTAGCGTCCAGCCTGCCGCCTTGGACGCTTCCCCTACCGTCAGTTCGCTGAGGTAGGCGGAGGTCTCGAACAGCTCGTCGGCGGACGCCTGCCCTTGCCGTCGCGGCGTCAGGCGCCAGCCCAGCAGCACCATGAACGCCAGGCCGGCCAGCGCGACACCACCGCCCACGGGGGCGAAATCGAACATTCGAAAGGCGCCCTCCCCCTGGCTGGCACGGAAGGCGCTGATGATGATGTTCGGCGGCGTGCCGATCAGCGTGATCAGGCCGCCCAGCAGCGAGCCGAATGCCAGCGGCATCAACAGCAGCGATGGCGAGGTGCCGTGCTCGCGGGCGACGCGAACCGCCACCGGCAGCAACAGCGCCAGCGCGCCGACGTTGTTCATGACGGCGGAGAGCAGGATGACCGTGGTGGTCAGCACCGCCAGCTGCCAGATCGGCTGGCTCCCCGCCTTGAGGGTCTTCTCCGCGATCCAGTCGACGACGCCGGAGTGCTCGAAGCCGCGGCTGAGCACGAGTACCGCCGCCACCGTGATGATCGCAGGATGGCCGAAGCCGGAGAACGCCTCGTCCGCCGGGACGACGCCCAGCAGCACGCAGGCCAGCAGCGCCGCCATGGCGACCAGATCGTAGCGGAACCGGCCCCAGACGAAGGCCGCCAGCATCAACGCCAGTACGAGGAAGACCCAGTATGCATCCTGCATCGACACACTCCTTGTGCGAACGAACTCCGCCCGGACCGAAAAAGCCGACGCCGCGTGATCGCGGCGTCGGCTTCGGTATCATACGACAAAGCTCGCGGACTTCACGGAATCAGAATCGTCGACCCCGTGGTGCGACGCGACGCCAGCGCCTCCTGCGCCTTGCCGGCCTCGTCCAGCGTGAAGCGCTGGGCGATGTCGACCTTGACCTTGCCGCTCTCGAGCATGTCGAAAAGGTCGAGACACATCTCTTCGAAGCGTTCGCGCGTGTCGGCGTAGCCGTTGAGGCTGGGGCGGGTCAGGTAGAGCGATCCCTTCTGGTTGAGGATGCCCACGTTGACGCCCTCGACGGCGCCGGAAGCGTTGCCGAAGCTGACCATCAGCCCCCTGGGCGCCAGGCAGTCCAGCGACGTGGTCCAGGTGTCCTTGCCGACGGAGTCGTACACCACCGGCACCATGGCGCCGTCGGTCAGCTCGCGAACGCGTTCGACCACGTTCTCCTCGCGGTAGTTGATCGTCGCCCAGGCACCATTGTTCATCGCCAATTCGGCCTTCTCGGCAGAACCGACGGTGCCGATCACCTTGACGCCCAGCGCCTTCGCCCACTGACAGGCGATCGACCCGACCCCGCCTGCAGCGGCGTGGAACAGAATGGTCTCGCCACCCTCCAGCGGGAACGTCTGGCGCAGCAGATACTGGGAGGTCAGCCCCTTGAGCATGGCGGCGGCGGCGGTCTCGAAGGGAATGTCCTCCGGCAGCTGGACGACCTTGTCCGCCGGCAGCACGTGGTACTGCGAATAGGCGCCAAGAGGGCCCTGGGCGTAGGCGACACGCTCCCCCACTTCGAGATGGGTCACGCCCTCGCCGACGGCGTCGATGACCCCGGCACCCTCGGTCCCCAGCCCGGACGGCATGGCCGGCGCCGGGTAGAGCCCGGTGCGGAAATAGATATCGATGAAGTTGAGACCGATGGCGTGGTTCTTGACCCTGACTTCTCCCGCCTTGGGTTCGGACGGCTCGACCTCGACGGTCTCGAGGACTTCCGGGCCGCCGGTACGGGCGAACTGAATGCGCTTGGCCATGACGTTTCCTTGTTGGGCTGATGACTCTCGGTCTGTCATCCAAGCGCCATTCCCGGAGCGGGTCAAGTCGAGGGGCCGGGTCGCGTCAGGGTCGGCCGGCGTCACGCGATGTTGGAGTAGCGCTCCAGGGCAGCGACGAAGCGTGACTTGTAGGCCTCGAAGGTCTCGGGTTCCTGCTTGAAGGTGCGTACGATACCGTCGCCATTGAAGCGCACCACGCTGGGCAGCACTCCATTCACCGGCGCCGGGTGGAGCGGGCCCAGACCGACGCGCAGGCCACCGTCACCATCGACCCAGCGCTCGATGCCGCAGCGTCGGAAGAACGCTTCGCCTGCCTCGTCGGCGGCCGTCACCCGTAGCGGCGCCTTCTCCGCCAGGGTCTTGACCAGGTGCCGGCTGTGCCGGGTATCGCCCTTGCCCTCGG
>NZ_CEXLVS010000078.1:0-16075 GCF_982684285.1 Salinicola sp.
AGACATTGCCGGCTTCGTCCTCGAAGACGGGCTCGATGTCATCGGCGCTCAGACCGTCGAGATGACTGTAGTGCTGCAGTGCCGCGCCGAGCGAGCCGCTGGGGCTCGACAGATGACGACCGGCATCGGGCAGTCGCAGCAGACCTTGGCCTTGCGTCCCGATCCACAGGTTGCCGTCGCGGTCCGCGACCAGGCCCGCGGAGACGACGTCGATGGATGACGGGGCTTCCCCGGAAAACAGGATCGGGCGCACCCGGCCGGGATGAAGTTCAGCGATCCATAGCGTGCCGTCACGGGTCTGGGCGATCTGGCTGACCCAGCCCACGGGCTGGTCGGCATCGACGAATCGGTGGCTGCCGCGGGGCAGGAAGAAGAGCCGGTTCTCGCTGGCGGCCCACAGCGTGCCGTCGCGGTCGACGAAGACGGCGCGGGCGTTGTCGTCGGGAAAACCCCAGTTGGTCGAAACGGTATGCCAGCGGACCCCATCGAAACGCGCCAGGCCGTCATTGGCGGCAGCCCAGACGTCACCGTCGTGATCTCGCGCCAGCCCATAGACCGCACCGGTCGGGAAACCCGATCCCGGCCCGTAGTCGGTGAGTTCGCCATCTCGAATCAGGCTGACACCGCCGCGACGAAGACCGACCCAGAGCCCACCGCCCGGGATCGCCAGCAGGGAGGAGACGGTCGCCACGGTCTCCCCGTCAGTGGTGGCGTAGCGCTCGAAAGCATTGCCGTCGAAACGAAACAGCGAGTAGTGAGTGCCCAGCCAGAGATAGCCATCCGAGGTCTGGGCGATAGCGCCGACCTGGCCGGGTCCGTTCTCCTCGGCCGTGCCGCTCCAACTGCGGTGATGGAGCTGCTGGAGCGTCAGGTTGGAATCCAGCGCCAGTGCCGTCATGGGCATCAGCCAGATCCACCACAACCAGAGAGCGGCCGATCGTCCCATTGGCACGTTCAACCAGGCCGACAAAGCAGGTTTCATGCAGGTATCCTCACGGCCAGGCACCAGCTTCGCCCTCACCGGTCGATTGTGTCGAGAGCCCGAGGAAACTCGATATTACACCGAGCGCCTGGCATTGGCGTCATCCGCGATTCCGGTCATGATCGATGCATCAAGGTGTCAGAGACGAAGCGCTACCCGTTGCGCCCAGTCGAGCGTGGCGTCAGCCACGGCCTCCCAGCCGGGTTCGACGATCAACCTGTCACCGTATTGGGGGAACGCCAGCAGGGTGGTGGTGGCCATCGAGCGGCGATGGCGCCGGTAGCAGGCCTCGACCCGGGCACTCGATACCCGGCGACTCCTGCCTGCGCTGACCAGTAGCAGCGGGCCCCGCTCGTCGTTGGCATAGTCGATGGCGGTGCCGATCCCCAGCGCGGTCTCGAGCAACAGCCGACGGGGCGTGACGGGCGCTGGTCGGGCGTCGTGGCTTGGCGCGATCGGCGAAGGCGGCGGTGGCGCAAGAAGCTGCCAACAACCCCGGCGCGGTGTCGGACTCAGCGCGACGCCGGCGGCGCCCAGGCCGCGATCCAGCAACAGCTGGACGATGAGTCCACCGAGGCCGTGACCGACAAGCAGCGGCGGTGGCGACCCTCGGTCGAGTCCGTTGGCGTAGTGATCGACGACATGCCCGATGTTGAGTCCACGCCATCCAGCGCCCGAGCAGGAAGCGGATGTCGCCGGCCGGGATGAGGCGTCGTCGGGCGCGGTCGAGAGAGGGGGCCAGGCCGGTGCCTGGCAGAGATAGCCACAGGCGCCATAGCGGCCGATGAAGGGGCTCCAGCAGGCGGGCGTCTGGCCGATATCGTGGATGAAGACGACGCGCCGCTTCACGCCGAAATCTCCCGGTGAATACGCATGATGCGAGGCTTCGCCCTTGCCGTGTCGGTCGCGCCGATGGTGATCATCGGTACCAGTGGGAAAATCGGGGCCGGCGCCGGGGGCGCCGGCCGGTCGTCAGGAACGAGCGAACGCCAGCAGGTCGGCGTTGAGCTGGTCCTTGTGAGTGTCCGCCAGCGCGTGGCTGCCGCCCTCGTAGACCGTCAACCGGGCGTCGGGGATCAACTCCACGCTCAGGCGGGCGGCGCCCTCGATGGGCACGATCTGATCGTCGTCGCCATGAATGATCAGCGTCGGCACGTCGAAGGCCCGCAGGTCCTCGGTGAAATCGGTCTCCGAGAACGCCTTGACGCAGTCATACTCGTTTTTTAGCCCGCCCATCATGCCCTGCTGCCAGAAGGCATCGCGCTGGCCCTGGCTGATCTCCGCCCCGTCGCGGTTGGCACCGAAGAACGGTGTGGTCAGATCCTGGAAGAACTGCGAGCGGTCCTTGGCCACGCCTTCCCGGATACCGTCGAAGACCGCCATCGGCAGGCCGTTGGGGTTATTGGGGCTCTCTACCATGATGGGTGGCACCGCGCCCATCAACACGGCCTTGGCGATGCGCCGGGTTCCGTGGCGTCCGATGTAGCGCGCGACTTCGCCACCGCCGGTGGAGTGGCCGACCAGAATCGCCTCCTGCAGATCCAGCGATTCGATCAGTTCGGCCAGGTCATCGGCGTAGGTATCCATCTCGTTGCCGTGCCACGGTTGGCTGGAACGTCCATGGCCGCGGCGGTCGTGGGCGATGCAGCGAAAACCGTGCTCGGCCAGGAACATCATCTGGCTCTCCCAGGCATCGGCGCACAGCGGCCAGCCGTGGCTGAAAACGACGGGCTGACCGGCCCCCCAATCCTTGTAATAGATGTCGGTGCCATCGCGTGTCGTGATCGTTGTCATCGGAAGCACTCCTCTTAGCGTGTCGAGTTGTCTTGACGTCGGGTCGGCATTTACCGCCCGGTGGCACTCGGTGGCCTTGCCACCGAGAAGGGGGGACGTTGGTGCGTGTCGCCTCAGCGTTCATCGACCGCCCCGGCTGAGTCGCTATGGGCCGGTGGACGTCGGCGCCAGGCGACCAGCGTCATCGCGGCGAGCAGCGCCACGGGCAGTAGCAGCGCGACGAACAGCATCTCGCGATAGGCGACGGCACCGGCGATGGCGCCGAGCCCGAATGCCGCCACCGCCGGCAGGGTCCTGGAGAGGCGACCTCTGGCCTTTTGCCGCACTTCCTGCGAGCAGCGCCGTCCGATCAGATCGACGATATCGAGCACGGCCTGGGTCACGTTGCCGGTCATCACGGTGTTGGGGACGCCGACTCGCACGATCAGTCGACTATGGGCGTTCTGAATGCCCATCGCCGAGGCGCCGGTCATGCCGCAGAGGATGACGCTCATGTCGTCGGGATCGACGACCGGTGAAACCTGAATGCCCATCAGGCAGAAAGCTAGCAGCAACATCGTCTGGGTGGCGTAGAGCACACTGGGCGCCAGGGGCCGCGGCAGCCACCTGACCAGAAAACTGCTCAGTACGACGCCGGCCACGAAGGCGGGAAACGCCAGCAGCTTGATGAGCGCACCCTCTGCGAAGCCACCGGCCTGCGCCCCGATCAGCACGAAGTTGCCGGTCACGTGGGCGGTGAACAGCCCGAAGAGGGCAACGAAGCCGAGCGTGTCGACGTAGCCCGCGATGCCGGCGAGTACGGTGTCCTCGTGCTTCATGATCTTTCCTCCGATGACGTCTCGGAGCGCCGTGTGTCAGCGAGTGGTGTGTCAGAACCGGGTGTATCGGAGAGTCGCGTCACGAGAACCAGTGCGGCGATCAGGCCGAGATGCTCGAAGAAGGCGTTCATCGCCATGAAGCGGGCTTGGCCGGTGAGGTTCCAGAAATCGTTGGCGACCAGCATCGCCACCAGCGTCAGGCAGCCGAGCGCGCCGGCGCCGAGCCATGTCCAGCGGTTGAAGATGATGCACAGCGAGCCTGCCAGTTCGATGATGATCGCAAGCGTTGCCCACAGCCAGGCGGGATGAAGGCCGAAATGGGCCTGCTCCTGGATGGCGGCCTCGAAGTGCCAGAGTTTGTCGAGACCACCGATCAGGTAGGCAGAGGCCAGTCCGGTCCGGGCCAGCCTCAGCATGCCGGGCTGGCTTACCAGGGCCGCGACCCAGCGCGGATTACGCGCACTCGTCAGGTTCACCTCACACCGCCCAGCAGGCGCAGCCAAGCGCGCCCCAGAAGGCTTTCAGGTCCGAGGCCGGCGCCTGGCTGGCCCAGGCGCGCGCATGATCGTGGCCGTGGACGGTGCAACCGGAGGCACAGCCGCACGCGCTGGCGGAGACGCGCATCACCGGTGCCGGGTTGGCGGCCGCTTCCGCCTCCTTCCAACCGGCGTAGCCTCCGTAACGGTTGACCGGCGACCAGTCCGGCATGGCCGGGGGTGGGGCGTCGTCCAGCCCCGCGAAATCCGCCGTTGCGTAGACCACGCGTCCGCCGACCACGGTCAGTTGCGAGCTGGCATGGGCGATCTCGTCTTCGGCGCAGGTAAAGAAGTCCCGGTCCGGGACGATCAGATCGGCCAGTTGGCCCGCCGCGATGCGCCCCTTGTTGCCCTCCTCGTTGGAGAACCAGGTGACCTTCTCGGTCCACATCCGCAGCGCCGTATCGCGATCCAGGCAGTGATGCCGTGGGTAGAGTCGCAGGCCGCCGACGGTCTTGCCGGTCACCAGCCAGGCCAGCGAGACCCAGGGGTTGTAGGAGGCGACACGCGTGGCGTCGGTGCCGGCCGAGGTGCGCACGCCCAGTTCCAGCATCCGCGCGATCGGCGGCGTCGCCTCGGCGCTCCCGGCGCCATAGCGCTCGACGAAGTACTCGCCCTGATAGGCCATGCGATGCTGCACCGCAATGCCGCCACCTAGCGCCGCGATCCGCTCCATGGAGCGCTCGGAGACGGTTTCGGCGTGATCGAAGAACCAGTGGATGCCTTCGAGCGGGATCTCCTGGTTGACCTTTTCGAACACGTCCAGAGCCCGGCTGATGGTCTCGTCGTAGGTGGCGTGCAACCGCCACGGCCAGCGATTCTGGGCGAGCACGCGGACCACCTCCTCGAGTTCGCCCTCCATCTCCGGCGGCATGTCGGGCCGGGGTTCGCGGAAGTCCTCGAAATCGGCCGCGGAGTACACCAGCATCTCGCCGGCGCCGTTATGGCGGAAATAGTCGTCGCCCTGTTTGTAGGTGGTCGAGCGGGTCCAGCTCAGGAAGTCCTGCTTCTCCTCCTTGGGCTTCTGGGTGAACAGGTTATAGGCGAGACGCACCGTCAGCTCGCCGTCGTCCGCCAGCTTCTGAATCACCGCGTAGTCTTCGGGGTAGTTCTGGAAGCCACCGCCGGCATCGATGACGCTGGTGACGCCGAGCCGGTTGAGATCGCGCATGAAGTGACGCGTCGAATTGAGCTGATAGTCGAACGGCAGCTTGGGACCCTTGGCCAACGTCGAGTAGAGAATGGTGGCGTTGGGACGCGCCAGCAGCAGGCCGGTGGGGTTGCCCTTGCCATCCCGCAGGATTTCGCCGCCCGGAGGCTCGGGCGTCTCCCGGGTGTAGCCCACGGCGCGTAGCGCGGCGGCGTTGAGCAGCGCGCGGTCGTACAGATGCAGGATGAAAACCGGGGTGTCCGGTGCGACGGCGTTGAGTTCGTCGAGCGTCGGCAGGCGTTTCTCGGCGAACTGGTTCTCGGTGAATCCGCCGACGACTCGCACCCACTGCGGTGGCGGGGTGATCGCGACCTGTTGTTTGAGCATGCGCATGGCATCGGCCAACGACGGCACGCCGTCCCAGCGCAGCTCCATGTTGAAATTCAATCCGCCGCGCACGACGTGGGTGTGGTTGTCGATCAGCCCCGGCAGCACCGGTTTGCCTCGCAGGTCGATGACCTGGGTGCTGGCGTTGGCCAGCGCCATGATGTCGCGGGTCGTGCCCACTTTCGAAAAGCGGCCGCCCTGGATGGCGACGGCTTCCGCTTGCGGTTGCGAGGGATCCAGGGTGGTGATCCGCCCGTTGACCAGAATCAGATCGGGGAGTGACGGTGAGGCGGAATTGTCTGAGCGGTTCATGACGGACGTTCCTCCGAGGCTGGCGGGTTGTCGTCGCCGTGGGCCGAGGGCTCGCATGGCGGTGGCTCCAGCGGGCGCTGGCCGTTGTGTCTGCCTGGCAGTACGCCGAGGATGTGATTGCTGCAGTCGGACCGATGCCAGGCCGAGGCCAGCGAGGTGCCCGCCAGCACGTGTTTGGCCACCGGAATCACCTGCTCGCCGCAGAGCATGCCCAGCAGCCCCAGGAGCGCCACGATCGGCGGGGCCGGTGAACGAACCTGCAGCAGGCTGTAGAGGATGCCGACCAGTACGCCGGCACCGATGGAGAGCAGATAGAGCTTCATGGCCGCACTGACCTCTCGGGACGATTGGCGGAAGGTGGGACGCGCGAGCCGATCCGCTCTCGACCTCGCCTTCCAGGCGAGCGTCGAAAGAACGGGACTTGCCTGGCGTGAGCGCCGGATTGGTCGTTCTGGTTTGGTCGTGATAGGGCGAGCGCTCAGCGCGCGGGAACCGGCTCCTCGGTCGGGCCATGTTTCACCCGCTCGTCTGCGCCGTGCACCATGGTGTAGGCGTAGTCGACCCCCATGCCGTAGGCGCCGGAGTGCTCCTTGACCAGTGCCATGACGGCGTCGTAGGTATCCTTGTGCGCCCAGTCGCGCTGCCACTCCAGCAGCACCTGCTGCCAGGTCATCGGCACGACGCCGGCCTGGATCATGCGTTGCATGGCGTAGTCGTGCGCGTCCTTCGAGGTGCCGCCGGAGGCATCGGCGACCATGTAGATCTCGTAGTCCGCATCGTGCATGGCGGAGAGCGCGAAGGTGTTGTTGCAGACCTCCGTCCACAGACCGGCGACGACGACCTTGTTGCGGCCATTGTTGGCCAGGGCGTCGCGCACTTTCTGGTCGTCCCAGGAGTTCATGGACGTGCGCTCGAGAATGGGGAGATCCGGAAAGACGGCGAGCAGTTCGGGAAAGGTATGCCCGGAGAAACTGAGCGTTTCCACCGTGGTGATGGTGGTGGGGATGCCGAAGATGCTGGCGGCCTTGGCCAGCCCCACCACATTGTTCTTCAGCACCTGGCGATCGATGGACTGCACGCCGAACGCCATCTGCGGCTGCTGGTCGATGAAAATGATCTGACAGTTGTTCGGCGTCAAGACTTCCAGTTTCGGTGACATGATCAGCCCCTTCTCGATGAGTGATGGTGAAAAGCCGTGATCGAATCGAGGGCGGACGGCACCGTAGCCCTTCCCGTGCCATGAGTCGCTCGACGCTTGGTGACCAGATTACGCAATGGCAGCGGGCGAAAATTGGACGAAACGCCGACTTTTGGAACGACTCGGCGGTGTCGGGTGAAGATTCACTGACATCGAGGAGGTCTCTGCGGCAGGAGCGGTTGGCGATAGCGCGAGCGGAAGCCAGCCCAAGCCTCGCTTGGCCTCAGGCGCCGAATTGATCGTTTGCGCCACTCCCTGCCCGGCGCGCAAGCTGAGACGTCAACGCGAGCGCCAAATCCAACTTGGCTCGAACGCCCAATCCAACGACGCAGGGAGGGAGCATGACGCGACCGAATATTCTGGTGCTGATGGCCGATCAGGTGAATGGCACGCTGTTCGAGAACGGGCCGGCAGATTTTCTGCATGCGCCGAACCTGAAGAAGCTGGCCAGGCGAGCGGTGAACTTCAACAACGCCTACACGCCGAGCTATCTGTGTGCGCCGGGTCGTGCGGCCTTCATGTCGGGCCAGTTGCCGTCGCGCACCGGCGTCTACGACAACGCCGCCGAATTCCGCTCCGCGGTGCCGACCTGGGCCCATCATCTGCGTCGCGCAGGCTATTCGACCTGCCTCTCCGGCAAAATGCACTTCGTGGGGCCGGACCAGTTGCACGGCTTCGAGAAGCGCCTGACCACCGACGTCTATCCCGCCGACTTCGGCTGGACGCCGGACTATCGCAAACCCGGCGAGCGCATCGACTGGTGGTATCACAATCTGGGCTCGGTCACCGGCGCAGGCGTCGCCGAGATCTCCAACCAGATGGAGTACGACGACGAGGTCGCCTTCCACGCCGAGCAGAAACTGTTCGATCTCTCCCGCGGCCACGATCCGCGGCCCTGGGCGATGTGCGTGAGCTTCACCCCCCCCCACGATCCTTATGTCGCGCGGCGCCAGTTCTGGGACCTGTACGAGGATTGCGAACACCTCGATCCAGAGCAGGACGTGGTGCCCTTCGACGAGCTCGACCCGCACAGTCGGCGGATCTTCGAGGCCAACGACTACACGAAATTCGATATCCAGCCTGAAGACGTGCGCCGGGCACGGCGCGGCTATTTCGCCAATATCTCCTATATCGACGACAAGGTCGGCTCGATTCTGGACGTGCTGGAACGGACCCGGATGCTCGACGACACCATCATCGTGGTCTGCTCCGATCACGGCGACATGATCGGCGAGAAAGGGCTGTGGTTCAAAATGAGTCCGTTCGAGGGCTCCTCGAGAGTCCCGCTGATGATCGCCGCGCCGGGACTGGAGCCGCGTTCGGTGGAGACGCCGGTTTCGACCATCGATGTCAACGCCACACTGGCCGAGCTGGTGGGGATCGATCTCTCCGAGGTCGAACCCTGGACCGATGGCCAGTCGCTGTTGCCGTTGGCCCGGGGCGGCACCCGCGAGGCGCCGGTCTACATGGAGTACGCCGCCGAGGGCACCCAGGCACCGCTGGTCACGATTCGCGAAGGGCGGTGGAAGTTCAACCACTGCGAGATCGACCCGCCGCAGCTGTTCGATCTCGAGGCGGATCCCCACGAGACCCGCAACCTGGCCGACGACCCGGATCACGCGGGGACGCTGGCGACGTTCCAGGCCAAGGTCCGCGAGCGCTGGGACATGCAGCGCTTCGACGCCGAGGTGCGCGAAAGCCAGGCCCAACGGCTGATCGTCTACGAAGCGCTGCGCAACGGGCACTACTACCCGTGGGATCATCAGCCGTTGCAGGATGCCTCCCAGCGCTACATGCGCAATCACATGGACCTCAACATCGTCGAGGAGTCCCAGCGCTTCCCCCGCGGCGAGTGAAAATCCGCCCCGGCGAGGGCCCTTCGCGCAATCTGTCGGCATGCGGCGTATGAGCGAGCGCCGCATCCGCGTACAATCCGCATGAGACGAACGTCCAAGACGAAAGTCGAGCCTGCCTCGGCTTTCGTCGTTTCGTTTCCTCTGTCGTCGTTTCATTCACGCCGTTTCCGCGAGATTCCCCGCTGTGCTCTCTACTGCCAATATCACCATGCAGTTTGGCCCCAAGCCGCTGTTCGAGAACGTCTCCGTCAAATTCGGCGGTGGCCATCGCTACGGCCTGATCGGCGCCAACGGCTGCGGCAAGTCCACCTTCATGAAGATCCTGGGGGGCGACCTGGAGCCGACCGGCGGCCAGGTGATGAAGGACGCCACCACGCGGCTGGGCAAGTTGCGCCAGGATCAGTTCGCGTTCGAGGACGAGCGCGTGATCGACACCGTGATCATGGGCCACGAGGAGTTGTGGGAAGTCACCGCGGAGCGTGAGCGCATCTACTCCCAGGCGGAGATGAGCGACGAGGACGGCATGAAGGTCGCCGACCTGGAGGTCCGCTTCGCCGAACTCGAGGGCTATACCGCGGAGTCCCGGGCCGGTGAACTGCTGCTGGGGCTGGGCATCCCGCTGGAGCAGCACACCCAGCCGATGAGCGTGGTGGCACCGGGCTGGAAGCTGCGCGTGCTGCTGGCCCAGGCGCTGTTCAGCGATCCCGATGTGCTGCTGCTCGACGAGCCCACCAACCATCTGGACATCAACACCATCCGCTGGCTGGAAGAGATCCTGCGGGCGCGCAGCTCGACCATGATCATCATCTCCCACGACCGCCACTTCCTGAACAGCGTCTGCACCCATATGGCGGATCTCGACTACGGCGAGTTGCGGCTGTTCCCCGGCAACTACGACGAGTACATGATCGCCGCCACCCAGGCCCGCGAGCGCCTGCATGCCGACAACGCCAAGAAGAAGGCCGAGATCGCCGAGCTGCAGCAGTTCGTCAGCCGCTTCTCGGCCAATGCGTCCAAGGCCAAGCAGGCCACCTCGCGCCAGCGCAAGATCGACAAGATCCAGCTCGAGGAGGTCAAGCCCTCGTCGCGGGTCAGCCCGTTCATCCGGTTCGAGCAGAGCAAGAAGATCCACCGCCATGCGCTGACCGTGGAAAAGCTCTCCAAGGCGTGGGGCGACAACGTGCTGTTCGAGCGTTTCGGGCTGCAGGGCGAGGCCGGCGAGCGGGTCGCCATCATCGGCCCCAACGGCATCGGCAAGACGACATTGCTCAACTGCCTGGTCGGCACGATGACGCCGGATGCGGGCGAGGTGAAGTGGACCGACGCGGCAGAAGTGGGCTATTTCGCCCAGGACCACGCCGCCGATTTCGAGAGCGGCGAGACGCTGTTCGAGTGGATGCGCCAGTGGACCACCGAGGGCGAGCAGACGGTGCGTGGCGCACTGGGCCGCATGCTGTTCTCCAACGACGACATCGGCAAGTCGGTGAAGGTGATCTCCGGCGGCGAACAGGGGCGCATGCTGTTCGGCAAGCTGATCCTGCAGAAGCCCAACGTGCTGGTGATGGACGAGCCCACCAACCACCTCGACATGGAGTCGATCGAGGCGCTCAACCTGGCGCTGGAGAACTACCCCGGGACCTTGATCTTCGTCAGCCACGACCGCGAGTTCGTCGGCTCGCTGGCGACCCGCATCATCGAGATGAAAGAGGATGGCATCGTCGATTTCAGCGGCAACTACGACGACTATCTGCGCAGCCAGGGCGTATACGGCTAGCGTTCGCAGCACTACCGCTCTCTGACCGGGTTTGGGCTACGCTGAACGACAGCGAGTCCATTCCCTGCCAGGAGCCTTCCGTCATGACATCCGCCCTCTCCCAGCGCATCGATCCGGTCAAGACCGCCCTGGTACTGATCGAATTCCAGAACGACTTCACCACGCCCGGTGGCGTACTCCACGATGCCGTCAAAGCCGTCATGGCGCGCGAGGACATGCTGGCCAAGACCCAGCGTCTCGTCGCCACGGCACGGGCGGCGGGTGTCAGTGTGCTGCATGCACCGATCCACTTCGCGGCCGGCTATGGCGAGATCACGTCTCGGCCCTACGGCATCCTCGCGGGTGTCGTCGACGGCAAGGCCTTCGTCAAAGGCGAATGGGGCGCCGAGATCTGCGATACCCTGACGCCGCAGGCCGACGACATCGTCATCGAGGGCAAGCGCGGTCTGGATACCTTTGCCTCGACCAACCTCGATTTCATCCTGCGCAGCAAGGGGATCGAAACCATCGTCCTGGCCGGATTCCTGACCAATTGCTGCGTGGAATCGACCATGCGCTCGGGCTACGAGAAAGGCTTCGAGGTGCTGACACTGACCGACGGCGTCGCCGCGACCAGCGAGGCCGAGCATGATGCCGCGATCCGCTACGACTACCCGATGTTCTCCAAGCCGATGACGATCGCCGAGTTCACCGAGCGGTTGCCGGACGCCGTTTAGGCGCCGAACATTTCCGGGTGGGGATCGAAATGGCGTGGCGAGGGTCTATGGACGAGCCGGCGGTGACGCATCGCTGTCATCATCGGCCAGACAAGGACCGCCGGCATGTTGTCATGCCGGCCAGACCCGCACAGGGCGGGACTCGACGAAGGAGCGACGAGCGATGATGTCACGGAGAGGATCCGTTTCGGTACTGCTGGGCGCCTGGCTGATGGCCACGGCGACCACGGCGTTGGCCTTGCCCAGCAGCTTTCCCACCGGCACCACCTACTATGATCCCGAGCGGGCCTACAACGGCTTCGTGCTGTTCCCCGGCGGCGATCGCAAGACCCACCTGATCGACATGAACGGCAACGAAGTGCACCGTTGGGACTACGAGAGCTTCCCCCCCATTCCGCTTTCCGCCGACCAGGCCGGCGGCGAGAAGGGCCATCTGCTGGTGCAGCTGGCACGGGCCGAGAAGCTCCCCGAGCACGCCAGCCCCGGCAACGGTCTCACCAACGCCTCCGTGGCGGAGGTGAACTGGGACGGCGACGTGAAGTGGCAGTGGGGCAGCCGGCAGGATCCGGTCTACCAGCATCACGACATGCGCCGCCTGCCCAACGGCAACAACCTGGTGATGACCGCCGAGATGCGGGAACTCAACGGCTTCGATTATCCGATCATCGAGAACGGCATCGAGGAGGTCGATGACGAGGGCCGGGTGGTATGGGCGTGGAAGTCAGGCGATCATCTCGACGAGATGGGGTTTTCCGATGCTGGCCTGCGCGCGCTCAAGGATTCCGAGGATCCCGACTTCCTGCATCTGAACACGGCCGTACCGGTGGGACCCAACCGCTGGTACGACGCCGGCGACGAGCGCTTTGCGCCGGACAATATCCTGGTCAACTCGCGCAACGCCAACGTCACTTTCATCGTCGACCGGCAGAGCGGCGAGATCGTCTGGCGTATCGGCCCCGATCTGCCGGCCCTGCAGCTCAATGGCAAGCTTGGCCGCCCCGTGGATCAGACCGTGGGGTCCCACGATGTCCACCTCATCCCCGAGGGCCTGCCGGGCGCCGGCAACCTGCTGATCTTCGACAACCAGGGCAATGCCGGCTTCCCGCCCTCGAAGCAGGGGTTCTTCTCTTCGTCCCGCGTGATCGAGGTGAATCCGAGCAGCGGCAAGATCGTGTGGCAGTACACCGGCAATATGTCGGGACGTTCGCCCTACACCTTCTACAGCTCGTTCATCTCGAGCGCGCGGCGGCTGCCCAACGGCAATACGCTGATCGACGAGGGCCAGGACGGCCGGCTGTTCCAGGTCACGCCGGAAGGCGAGATCGTGTGGGAGTACGTAAGCCCGTTCTTCGGCAAGTCGATGCCGAGCGACGACTACGTCACCAACCAGGTCTATCGCGCGCAGCTGGTGGATTACGACTGGGCACCCGACGGCACCCCCCACGAGGAGACCGCGGTGATGCCGGACTGCGACATCTACGTGGCGGCGCCCGGCTGTCATCCGGGCGAGCCCGGCGAATGAGCGTTCCCACCGGCCGGCGTGGCGGCAAGACGCCGCACGCCGGCGGGATGCGGGGCGAGCGATGTCTGCGTAGACTTCACATGACACTCTCCCGCGCGAGCCCCCATGACCAGCCATGTTCCAGACGTTCCGGCCAATACGCCCGCCGACCGACATGAAGCGCCTTCCGCCACCCTGATCGTCGGCGCCGGGGCCACCGGCCTGGCCGCCGCCTGGGCCCTGGCCAAGCGCGGCCGGAGCGTCACCGTGCTCGAGGGCAATGACCAGGTTGGCGGCAACCTGCGTACCGAGCGCGATGGCGAATGGCAGATCGAGCACGGCCCCAACACCGTGATCATGAAGCCGCCGCTCTACGCGCTGCTCGACGAACTCGACCTGCTCGACGAGGCACAACCGGCCAACGCCATCGCCAACAAGCGCTACGTGGTGATGGACGGCAAACCGGTGGCGCTGCCGATGAAGCCGATCGAGGCGTTGACCAGCCCGCTCATCGGCTGGCGCGGTTGGGCACGGCTGGCTAGAGAGCCTTTCATCGGTCGCTCGAGCGCACCGGAGGAGACCCTCGCCGCTTTCGTCGAACGTCGCCTCGGCCCACGAATTCTCGCGCGCATGGTCGATCCGTTCGTCTCCGGCGTCCATGCCGGTGATCCGAACCGGTTGTCGGTCCAGGCAGCGATGCCGCGGCTGGCGGCGATCGAGCGCGAGCACCGCTCGCTGATCGTCGGCGGCCTGACACGCCTGCGGCAGTCGCGTCGCGACCCGGCGGGCGTTCCCGTCGAGTGGCGTGGCAAGCTGGTGAGTTTCCCCCGGGGCTTGCAGCATCTCGCCGCGCGGCTGGCGCAACGCATTGCCGCCAAGCCGACGGCTGCCATTCATACCGGCTGCTCCGTGCAGGGCGTTCGTCGCGAAGGCGAGCAGTGGGTCGTCGTGGACGATCAGGGTCGGGAATGGCGCGCCGAGTCGCTGGTGCTGGCGGTACCGGCGCCAGTCGCGGCACGGCTGCTGGCGCCATTGGCCCCGGCGCTGGCGGAACCGCTGGCGGCCATCGCCTATCCGCCGGTCAACGCCATCGCGCTGGGCTTTCGCGAGCAGGATATCGCCCACCCGCTGGATGGGTTCGGCGTGCTGATTCCCCGCTCGGAAGGGCGGCGCACCCTGGGGGCGCTGTTCTCGTCGACGCTATTTCCCAACCGTGCACCGGCGGGCCACAAGCTGCTCAATGAGTTCATCGGCGGCCGCCAGGACCCGGGTGCCACCGACGGCGATGATGCGGCGCAGGTGGCGCAGGTCATCGACGATCTTCGCGATCTCCTGGGGATTCATGGCGAGCCGGTGTGGCAGAAGGTAACGCGCTGGCCACAGGCCATCCCGCAGTACGAGCTCGGACACCTGGAGCGCATCGCGGCGCTGGACGCTGCGCTTCAGGGCCATCCAGGCCTGCACCTGGCGGGCAACTGGCGCGGGGGGATCGCGGTAGGGGATTGTCTCGAGAATGGCCGACTGCTGGGCGCAAGGCTGATGGGTGAAAAGCTGCTGGACGACTGACGAGGCGATGATCGAATCGCCAGCCGTCCGGCAAACTCACTTGTCCACCAGCTCCGCCACCGACGACATGATCTCCTTGGGCCGGAACGGATAGCGTTCGATCTCGGCCTTGTCGGCGATACCGCTCAGCACCAGCACCGTGTGCATCCCCGCTTCGATGCCGGCGACGATGTCGGTATCCATGCGGTCGCCGATCATGCCGGTGCCGTCGGAGTGGACACCCAGCTTGTTCAGCGCCGAGCGAAACATCATCGGGTTGGGTTTGCCGACGATATAGGGTTTGCGCCCCGTCGCTTCGGTGATCAGCGCGGCGACCGCGCCGGTGGCCGGCAGCACGCCTTCCTGGCTCGGCCCGGTGGCATCGGGGTTGGTGCAGATGAAGCGGGCGCCCTGGTTGATCAGCCGAATCGCCTTGGTGATCGCCTCGAACGAGTAGGAGCGGGTCTCGCCGATCACCACGTAGTCCGGCTTGGCGTCGGTCATGATGAAACCGGCCTCGTGGATCGCCGTGGTCAGGCCGGCCTCGCCGACGACGAAGGCCGAGCCCCCCGGAGCCTGATCGCGCAGGAACGCCGCCGTGGCCAGCGCCGAGGTCCAGATCTTCTCCTCGGGGACCTCCAGGCCGCTGTGTCGCAGGCGCGCGCTGAGATCGCGGGGGGTGAAGATCGAGTTGTTGGTCAGTACCAGAAACGGAATCTCCCGCTCCCGCCACTGGTTGATCAGGTCCGCGGCACCGGGAATGGCCTTGTTTTCATGTACCAGCACGCCGTCCATGTCCGTCAGCCAGGACTTGATGTTGCGTCGACTCGCGGTGTTGTCTTTCTTGCTGGCCTCTTTATTACCGGACATAGGACCCCTTGGCATCCGCCTGTGGATAAATCGAAAGTCGTGATCTGGTGCTCAGCCAGTTTACAGCCAGTTTAGCAAGTTGTGGCGTCGGGTGGCGGCCGACGTTGGTGGCGACTCGCGTCCTGATGACGGCTCAATACCCCCGCTCGGCATCGGCCAGATCGTCGACATGCCCGATCTGCTCGAAGCGCTCGATATTGGCGGCGACGATGCGGCTGCCGGTGGGCGCGTCGATCAGCGAGGCGATGTGGGGCGTCACCGTGATCCTGGGGTGCGACCAGAACGGATGCTCGCTCGGCAGCGGCTCGACTTGGAAGACGTCCAGGGTGGCATGGCTCAGTTGGCCCTCGTCCAGAGCCGCGATGAGATCCGCCTCGACCAGGTGCTGCCCCCGGCCGGCGTTGATCAGGCTGGCGCCTCGCGGGAGCCTGGCGAAGAGTGCGCCATCGAGAATGCCCGTCGTCGCGTCGGTCAGCGGCAGCAGGCAGACCAGGATCTCGCAGCGGTGGACGAAGGTATCGAATTCGGCCTCGCCGGCGTAGGTGATGACACCTTCGATCTCGATAATCTTAGTGAGCTGTTTTTACATCAGCTTGAGAAATTCTCGATTCATCAGGGGCAAGTGTTTTTAACTAA
>NZ_CEXLVS010000079.1:0-16046 GCF_982684285.1 Salinicola sp.
ATCTCGACCTTGGTCCCGCTGCCGCTGTAGCCGGAGGCCCAGACCGAGCCACGGAATGCCGATTGGTTGTCCCAGGCGGAGAGGTCGTCACCGATCGAGGTCAGTCCCAGGGGACTGCCGGTCAACTCTAGGGTGATTCGATCGGCCGCTTTCGTCGCTCCCGAACCGCCCGCGGTCTGCATCACGCCGTTCTCGTCACGGCCCATCACGATCAGATCGCCGCCGTTGTACTGGGAGGCCAGTATCGCCCCCGACATCTTGACGTTGCCGGTATCCAGCACGGTCGAGGTGTACTCGGTCAGGCCGTTGATCGATCCGAGACCGGAATCGAGCGCGCCATCGGTGTAGCCGCCTTCCAGATAATTGCCTTCGATGGGGTTGAGCGTGGCCACCACCTCATCGAAGTCCGCGGGTATGCCAGCTTCGCCCAGCACGCTGGATCCCTGGATGCTCGACGGATTGCCGGGGTTCCCGCTGACCGGGTAGGCATTGCCATTCTCGGTGATGTAATACAGCTCGCCCGGGGCCACGCCGATCACGCGACTCGTCAGTTGCCCGGCACCGACTCCACCGGGCGCGTTCTCGACGGTGGTGAACCAGTCGATGACCGCCTCGTAATGATCCTCGGACACCAGCAGGAAAGCGTCCTCGACCCCGTCCTTGGGCGTAAACAGCAGACCGGCTTCGCCCCCGCTGGCGCGGGTGGGATTGGGGTGCCCTCCATAGACCAGGGTCAGAGGCTCAGCGAAATCCGGGTGCGTCATGCTGTAAGTCGCGGCCCCGCCCTGTCCGGCGGAGAGGATGCGTCCGGCAAGATCGTCGGAACGCGTGATTTCATGGAACTGGTCGTAATTCTTGGGGTTCCAGCCGTTCTCGAGATTGATGGTGTCGCTGCCGTTACCGTCGCCATTGTTCAGGTTGGTGGCGATGTAGCCGGCTTGCTGCGCGGTGTCCTTAGTACTGCCGTTATCCCCTGCTTCACCGATGGGCCGGCCACCCCAGCTGTTGTTGGCGCCGTTGTCGTAG
This sequence comes from Salinicola sp., assembly GCF_982684285.1. Classification (NCBI taxonomy): domain Bacteria; kingdom Pseudomonadati; phylum Pseudomonadota; class Gammaproteobacteria; order Oceanospirillales; family Halomonadaceae; genus Salinicola; species Salinicola sp. The sequence goes on from NZ_CEXLVS010000079.1 coordinate 1,027, forward strand.
GTCCAGACACGTCCGTCCTCGGTGACCTCCACGTCATAGGCGTTGCGGTATCCCGGGGAATAGATCTGCACCGGACCGTCGGGGTCGATCTTGCCGCCATTGAATCCATCGTTGCCGCCGAACGGATCGTTGCCATCTTCTGCGCCGGCACGAGAGGGATCGTCGAGTGTCGGTACGTCATAAATGTACTGTCGACCGCCATCCGTCTTGACCTCCATTGCGTTGAGCTGATCGAGGTCGATCTCGAGGATGGCGGCGCTGTACGCGGTTTCCTGCTGGCCGGAAAAATTGTTCGAGGGCGCGCCGGCGTTGGCGTTGCCACCATTCGCCACGATGATTCTCTCACTGACCAGATGGCCGCTGGCGTCGAGCTCCTGAATGACCTCGAGTCCGTTGAGGGCATGGTTCTCCTCGGAACGGGCCAGACCGCGGACGAGATCCACCGCCTCCCAACCGCTCTCCGTCTGGGTCAGGCGGGTGATGATTCCCGAATTCGTATCCAACCCGGTATCTTCACCCCCGTTGCCCGCCCCGATGCGGCTATCGCTCGAGGTGACATAGACGTTGACTGCCGGCTTGCCGTCGATGATGACCGGCGCCCCGTTCTCGTCGTACTGCGGGGTCACGTCAATCCCGGTGACCTCGCGACTGCTCGTGCTGCTGGCCGAGCCATCGTCGTTGTGGTTGGGAATGCTCTTGACCCATGACAGGGTCTCGGCGTCGGTGACATAGAAGCTGGCGGTACCGTTCCCATCATCGGGAGCCGGATCACCAAACGCCACCGTCAATATTTTCACCTCACCGCTCACTTCGGTGACATAGAGGCGACCATCCGCTCCCCAATCGAGCGCCGTGGGCATGTTGAGAGAGACTTTGCCATTAAGGTCCAGGCTGCTTTTGGAGAAATTATTAGTAACCATGACAAGTCCCTTTATTCCTGTGAAAGAGAAAGACAACTTGCACAACCAGACGTGTTCTAACACTAGGGTTCGTACGAAAAGTCAGCGAGCGAAGGCAAGACAAGGCAAAAATCGGCGAAAACGCGGAGTTTACGGGGTGTAAATGAGCATTTTGACCGGGCTGGCGTTCCAGCCGATTTTTAACGCCGTATTGCCGAGCGCAGCTAGTTTTCGTACAAAGCCTAGCACGCCGCCCTCGATTGACAAGCGGAATAAAGCCAAGAAATATTGAAATAAATCATGAAAATTAAGCAGTTGAATGCCCGTGAAACGGCCGAAACCGGCATGTTTTATCATCAAAAAAGGTAACTACGAAAACGAGTTTTTTAATAATTATTCATTAATAAACGCCTGGTAAATCGACGAACGAACGCCAGGCAAGGCAAGGTAGAAATCGGCGACAAATCGTCAGGATGGAGGATGTAAGCAGCGCCGCTCCACGAAGTGCGAGCGTCAAGGATGTCGCGAGTCAAAAAAGGACCGGGCTGACACAGCAGCCCGGTCCCATTTCTTCCACACCATCGCGCCGATGCCGGCCTGGGGAGCGGCATCGTGCGACAATGCGATAACCGGAAAACTCAGGACGAGCAGGAGAGACACACGGGCGGCGCGCTGGCCGACGGCGCTTCGCTCCATACCTCCATGCCGGGTCGACGAACGAAAGGGGTCGACAGCAGTTCGCGGAACGTCGCCAGCGGACGCGTATCGCCCTCCTCCGCCGCCTCGATCACCTGCTGCGCCAGATGCGTACGCAGGATATAGAGCGGATTGACCCGCCGCATGGCCGCCAGCCGCTCGGTGTCTCCACGGGATTCCTGATCCAGACGCCGGCGATACCGCTCCAGCCAGCTGTCGAGTTCCGGACTCTCGATTTCGGCGCTCAGCGACAGACCACCGACGACGTCGCGCTCGCTCAACGCGCGGAAGCTGCGATGAAAGTCGGCCCGCGAGCTCTCCAGCAGTCTCAGCCACTCGTCGATCAGCTCGCCATCGCCCTCCTGCTCGGTCTCGAGGCCCAGCCGTCCGCGCATCAGAATGGCGTAGGCCGCCTGCAGCGTGGGCTCGTAGCTGTCGAGAATCTCGCGCAGGCGCTCCACCTCGATCAACGGCGTCAGCGACTGCCCCAACACGGTCAGGTTCCATAGCGCCACGCCCGGCTGCTGGTCGAAGGCGTAGCGGCCCGAGGCATCGGTGTGGTTGGGGGTCAGGTTGGACTCGAAGCGATCCATGAATGCATAGGGACCGTAGTCCAGCGTCAGTCCCAGGATCGACATGTTGTCGGTGTTCATCACCGCATGCACGAAACCGTACGCCTGCCAGCGGGCGACCAGTTCGGCGGTGCGGGTGACCACGTCCTGGAACAGCGCTTCGAGCGGTGCCTCCTCCTGGGCCAGGTCGGAGCGGTGGCGATCGATCACGTGGCGCATCAGCCGCTCGAGATCCTCGACGCGCTGCTGCTGGTAGAGCCATTCGAAGTGACCGAACCGGACGTGGCTCTCGGCCAGCCGCAGCAGGGTCGCGCCGGGCTCGACACGCTCCCGCATCACCTTCTCGCCATTGACGGCAACCGCCAGCGCCTGCGTGGTCGGGATCTTGAGCCCGGTCATCGCCTCCCCGGCCAGATATTCTCGGATCGAGGAGCGCAGCACCGCGCGACCGTCACCGAAGCGCGAGTAGGGTGTCTGGCCGGCGCCCTTGAGATGCAGGTCGATCGGCCCCTGCGAAGTCATCGCCTCGCCCAGCAGCAGGCCGCGCCCGTCGCCGAGCGCCGGGTTGTAGGTTCCGAACTGATGACCGGTGTACTTCTGGGCCAGCGGCTCCATGCCGTCCAGCAGGCGCTCGCCGCTCATCAATGCGGTCAATCGCTCCCGATCGATATCGTCCACCTCCAGTCCCAGCCGCGCGGCGCCCGCTGGACTGATGTCGAGCAGCCGGGTATCGCGCCACGGGGTCGGGCTCACCCGGCTGAAGAAATCCTGGGGAAAGCGAGACCAGACATTATCGAAGGTCAGTGACTCGAGGGATGTCGCGCTGGCCATGGCGGCCTCCTCGGGTTGGCGGGGAATGGCTGTAGTCTAGCCCATATGACCGGTCACACACGACCCGGCGCGACCGGGCGATTTCGCCGGTCGCGCTCGCGAGGATCGGTTCGGGCAAGAGACTCGACCTGACGAATCAGGCCGGGCTGCCCGCCGCGAACGGATCGCCGGTGCCATGGTCGCGGATCAGATCACCGTTGGTGCGCAACAGCGACAGCAGCTGCTGCTGGTAGTCGGGTGACGTCGAGTAGTTGTGCAACGTGCCGATCAACTTCTCCGCGGAGATGGACTTGCCTCTGGTGGCAAGCGCGGCGCGCTGGTCGCGCAGTTGAGCGTAGGCTCGGTGAGTATTCAGGTTATGCAGATAGGCACCGACGCCGTCGCGGACGCTATCGAATACCTGGAAACGTCGTGTGGTGCCGCGCTGCGCGATACCGCACCCCTTGCTGAAACAGCGCATGCCGAACAGATTGTTGCTTTCGCGGGCCAGCCTGGAGGTCCCCCAGCCGGACTCCTCGACAGCCTGGATCACCACCATCTCCAGCGGCACGGTATTGACCCGTGACAGCAGCGCCTGACTGACCTCTCCCGGCGCGCAGGTGACGCCGTACTCGTCGCACAGTCGGGCCAGGCGTCGCTTCTCGTCCGGCCGGATCGGATTGATGCGGGAACGCACCCCCACCAGCCAGTTGCGGTCGCTCTGAATGCGGGCGTTCTCGGCCTGCACCAGCGGTACCAGCATGCTCAGGAAGGCCGCCTTGCGCTTGGGGCCCGCCTTGATCTCATTCAGGTTGGGCAGCTCGTTGACGGGATCCAGCGCCGGCGGCTGGATACGGGCATCGAGGGTCGTTACGGTTTCGGATAGCGACTCGGCTGGAGATGCTATCGGAAATATCGCGACACCCAGCATTAGGATGCCGCCGGTGATCGCGGTCGCGGCTCGCCTCAGGCGATCGGGTCGGGCGCGTTGGCGACACTGGCGGCGGTTGGAAAACGGTGGAAAGGATCGCGACATACTCGCTCCCCCATTTGAAAGAAGACGGCAGGTTAACAGCAATTCGCCTCAAGGTTGTGGAAAAAACGTGCAAAAACGCTGTTTCAAAACGAACGACGGCCGGCTTTGCAAGCCGGCCGTCGCACTCACCAAGGCCAATCAGGTCATGTCGATCAGGCACTTAGCAGCAGGTTGAGGCGCTTGACGTAGGCCGCCGGGTCGTCGAGGTGTCCACCCTCGGCGATGACCGCCTGATCCAGCAGGATATGCGCCAGATCGTCGAAGTTGCTCCCTTCGGTGCTTTCGAGACGTGACACGAGGGCGTGTTCCGGGTTGAGCTCGAGGATCGGTTTCACCTCCGGCAACGGCTGGCCGGCGGCCTCCATCATGCGACGCATCTGGAAGCCCATCTCGTGCTCGGGAAGGACCACGCAGGCTGGCGAATCGGTCAGGCGATGGGTGACCCGCACCTCCTGAACCTCATCGCCCAGCACCTCCTTGACTCGCTTGACCAGCGCTTCCTTCGACTTGGCCGTCTCTTCCTGCGCCTGCTTCTCGGCTTCATCGGCCATGTCGTCGAGTTCCAGGTCGCCCTTGGCCACATCGGCAAACGACTTGCCGTCGAACTCGGTCAGATGGCTCATCAGCCACTCGTCGATGCGATCGTGCAGCAGCAGGACCTCGACGCCCTTCTTGCGGAAGATCTCCAGGTGCGGGCTGTGGCTGGCCGCATTGAAACTGTCCGCCACGATGTAATAGATCTTCTTCTGGCCCTCCTTCATGCGCTCGACGTAATCCGCCAGCGACTGATCCTGCGTCGCGCTGTCGGTATGGGTGGTCGAGAAGCGCAGCAGCCCCGAGATCTTGTCGCGGTTGGCGTAATCCTCCGCCGGCCCTTCCTTCAGCACATCTCCGAAGGTGTTCCAGAAGGTCTGATAGGCCTCCTTGTCCTTCGACAGCTTCTTGAGCATGTCCAGCGCGCGCTTGGTCAGTGCCGACTTCATCGAGTCGACCTGCGGCGATTTCTGCAGCAGCTCGCGGGAGACGTTCAACGGCAGGTCGCGGGAATCCAGCACGCCCTTGACGAAGCGCAGGTAGAGCGGCAGGAAGGCCTCGGCGTCGTCCATGATGAAGACGCGCTGGACGTAGAGCTTGAGCCCGCGCACGCCGTCACGCTGGTAGAGATCGAACGGCGCACGCTCCGGCACGTAGAGCAGGCTGGTGTACTCGAGTTTGCCTTCGACCTTGTTGTGGCTCCAGGTCAGCGGGTCGCTGAAATCGTGGGCAATATGCTTGTAGAACGCCTTGTACTCGTCGTCGCCGATCTCGGCCTTGGGTCGCACCCACAGCGCGGTCGCCTCGTTGACGGTCTCCCAACTGACGGTCTCGCTGCCTTCGATCTCGTTGCCCTCTTCGTCGCGGGCCTTCTCGACCTTGGGCATGCGCACCGGCACATCGATGTGGTCCGAGTACTTGCGAACCAGATTCTTGAGCCGGAAGTCGTCGGCGAACTCCTTGGCGTCGTCCTTGAGGTGAAGCACGATCTCGGTACCGCGCTGGGGGTAGTCGATATCGGCGATGGTGAACTCGCCCTCGCCTTTCGAGCGCCACTCGACCCCCTGATCGCTGTCGGCGCGACGCGTACGCACGACCATCTCGTCGGCGACGATGAAACCGGAGTAGAAGCCCACGCCGAACTGGCCGATCAGCTTGGCGTCTTTCTGCTTCTCGCCGGAGAGCTGCTTGAGGAAGTCCGCGGTGCCGCTCTTGGCGATCGTGCCCAGATTCTTGATCACTTCATCGCGATTCATGCCGATACCGGTATCGCGCACGGTGACCGTGCCTGCCTCGGCGTCGTGCTCGATCTCGATGCGCAGCTCGGCGTCGCCGGCGTAGAGCGCATCGTTCTCAAGCGCCTCGTAGCGCAGCTTGTCGCAGGCGTCCGCCGAGTTGGAAATCAGCTCACGCAGGAAAATCTCCCGGTTGGAGTACAGGGAGTGGATCATCAAATGGAGAAGCTGCTTGACCTCGGTCTGAAAGCCTAGTGTTTCTTCTTGAGTCGCGGTGGTCATTGATGGCCTCTTGACGGTTTTGCGTAATGAAGACGAAACGGGAAATGAAGACGAACGAAATTGGGTGCTCAGCGATATGGGGCTGGCCAGCCCCATTTCAAGCCGAGCTCGCGGGAAGCGGGTTCAGTCGACGACCACCTCGTCGTCGTCGATGCCCTTCCAGCGCCGATAGTCGCCCATCGCCCGGTCGACCCGCGTCAGCAACCAGCCGACGATGAAGACGTCATCGACGAGCCCGACGATCATCAGGAAATCGGGGATCAGGTCCAGCGGCGACACCAGATAGACCAGCGCCAGCGCCATCCACCCGAAAGCCGCCCACGGAATGGGACGGTAGCGTCCACGCAAGACGTCCATGCTCATGGGTCCGAAGACGCGAAACGCGCGTCCGATCCGGGCCAGGGCGCCGCCACGCTGTCTGAGGCGGGAGAGCTGGGTCACGAAACGCCAGGGATTCATGGTCGAACCTCTAGTGATGGATTGGGGGAAGATGGCGCAAGCGCCGTCACCTGTCCCTGTAGATGGTCACGATTCGACCCGGATTCAACGTTGGCGTTGTGAAACGGGGCTACCCAAGTCGCTCCCCATCGGCGACGATGGGCGCCATGAGTCGACCCGCTCCTGGCGGACGGCCCGGCCGCGGCGCCACCTCTTCCACCGGCGCCACCGGTACGGCCTCGCCGGAGAGACGTCGTCGACCGCAGCCCGATCGGACCAGCCGCGTTCGACGACGAGAGCGCTTTGAAAAGAGAGAGACCCAATGCCCGCATTGCCCATCCGCAGACGTTGGTTCAGCTGGTGCCTGGCCGGCGCCATGGGCTTGAGCACCGGTGCCCAAGCCGTCGTGACGTCGGCCGACGTCAGCACCAATGACGACCGAGTCATGAAGCAGGCGCTGGATGCCGCCCGCGACCGGCGCTGGGACGATATCGACCAGGCCGCCATACAGGACCATGTGCTGGCCGGTTACGTGGAGTACCACAGGCTTCGCGCCCGGCTCTCCAGCGCGTCGGCGGCGGAGGTCAACGACTTTATCGTTCGCCATGGCGACTCCCCGCTTGCGGACTGGATGCGCGGCGCCGCCCAGACCCGCTTCGGCCAGTTGGGACGCTTCGACGACCTGCTGGCCATCAGCGATGGCGAACCCTCCGCCACCATCCGGCAGTGCTACTACTACACCGCGCTTCTCGATCGCGATCCGGCCGAGGCCGCGGCGGGCGGGGAGAAGCTGTGGCACGTCGGCGCCTCCCAGCCCGAGGCCTGCGACACCCTGTTCTCGACGCTTAAGCAGCGCGGCGTGCTGACCGACGAGGACACCTGGGAGCGCATGATGCTGGCGTGGGAGAACGGTCAGGATGGGCTGGTCACCTATCTCCAGCGCGGCCTGGACGACGCCTGGCAGCGCGCCATCGACAGCTTCGACGGCGTCCGCGGCAATTACGCCGGGGTCACCCGGGTCCCGCTGGACCTGGGGCCCGACGGCGAGGCCAGTGGTGCCCTGATCGCCGCCGCCATGCACGGCCTGACGCGCGCCGATACCGAAGCCTCGCTGGAGGCCTGGCGCAAGATCGCCCCCCACGTCTCGCTCAGCGAGGAACAACGTCACCGGATCGAACACGATCTGGCGTTCTACTCCATGGTTCGCGACGTCGACAACAATCAGGGCTGGGTCGACTCGACGCTGCCGCGTCTCGCGGACGCCGACCTGATCGAGCTGCGCATCCGCAATGCGGTCACCAAGGGCAATTGGCCCAACGTCGCGCGCTGGAGCGAGGCGCTCCCGCCCGACGTGCGTGCGGAGGCCCATTGGCAGTACTGGCTCGGGCGCGCCAGCGAGGCGATGGGGGACGAAGCCAAGGCGCGTCAGGCCTACCAGCTGGCCGCGCAGGATCGCAGCTTCTTCGGCTTTGCCGCCGCCGATCGCCTGGGACAGCCCTATCAACTGCAGATGGCCAACACCCAGGTCTCGACGCTGCAGCAGGAACTGACGGGCATGCTGCCGGTGGTGAAGCGCACCGAGGCGCTGATGCGCATCGGTGAAGAGGGCCTGGCGCGCAGCGAGTGGTATACCGCCGCCGCTCGCGACACGCCGGACCAGGCCGAGGCGCTGGCCGACTACGCGATCCGACAGGGCTGGTACGGCATGGCGATACAGACCACCATCGCCGCGAAACAGTGGGACGCCCTGCCCTGGCGCTTCCCGTCGGCCTATCGCGACTCGTTCATCAAGTGGGGCGAGGTCAACCAGGTCGACCCCTATCTGCTGATGGGCATCGCTAGGCGCGAGAGTGCCTTCAACCCCCAGGCGACCTCCCCCGTGGGAGCGCGCGGGCTGATGCAGCTGATGCCGGGTACCGCCGACCACGGCGCCCGCAATCTCGGCATCAGCGCCCCCAGCACCTCGGAGCTGTTCGAGCCCCAGGTCAATATCCGTCTCGGCAGCACCTATATCCATTCGATGCTGGAGCGCTATCGCGGCAACCGGATTGCGGCGACGGCGGCCTACAACGCCGGCCCCCAGCGCGTGGACCGATGGCTGGCCAGCGCACCGCGGGAATTCGACCGCTTCGTCGAGAGCATCCCTTTCCGCGAGACCCGGGACTACGTGCAGGCCGTGCTGGCCTATCGGGTCATCTTCGAGAGTCTGGCCAAACAGGGCGATACCCAGGGCGTCGCCATGCTCTCCCAGGCCGAGCGCCAGGGGAACTACGACCCTACCCTGATCGCCCGGAACTGAACCGGCCCAACCGCACTGTCGCAACGCCCCGTCCGTCCGGGAATGGAGTGCCAATTCGGGACGTCCGGGGCGATTCGGGTCGAAAGGACCGGGGCCCGAGCCGGTCAGAGCAGCCACAGGCCGATGCCGATACCGCCGGCCACGGTGATGCCGAGGCCGATCAGCATCATCAAACCGTCCCCGGCGGTCAGGCCGAGCGCCATGATGACGATCGCCAGGGCCGGTATGGCGGCGGCGAACGGTAGCAACTCCAGCGGCATCATCCCGAGCCCCAGCACGACCATCAGCAGCGCCAGCAGGCGTTGGGTCACATCCCCCATCAGCCAGGGCAGCCGCGGCGCGAGGAATCGATCGATTCTCCGCGTCCACGGCTTGGCGCGCTGGGTGACGCGATGCCACCGTTCGTGGCTGATGCCGCGTTCGGCCAGGGTCCCCGGTAGCCATGGGCTCTTGCGCCCGACGACCAGCTGGATCGCCATCAGCGCGATGAAGACACCGCAGAGACTCGGCACCCCCGGCACGCCACCGGTCGGCAGCAGCGCGATCAGCGCCGGCAACAGCACCACGGGACCGAACCCCCGGGCGTTGAAGGTATCGACGATGTCCTGCAACGTTATCGTCTCATCCTCGACCTGACGGTCGAGCGTTTCGAGAATATCGGTGAGCTTCATGCGCTCCGACATACGTCACCTCCCTGTGACGTCATGAATTTCATCCAGCCAGCGGACCGGCCGAGGGGTCGGTCATAGGCCACGACGGGCATGCTTCAACGAGATCTGATCGTTGAGCGTCCAGAAATCGTAGAGAACCCCGACCAGGAACAGGCCGCCGGTCACCAGGTAGATCAATCCGGTGATCCACTTCCCCATGTACATGCGGTGAATGCCGAACACCCCCAGGAACGTCAGCAGGATCCAGGCCAGGGTGTAGCTGGTGGGCCCGGCCCGGAAGCGCAGATCCGCCTGGCGATCCATGCTCGGGATCAGGAACAGGTCGATCAGCCAACCGATCCCGAACAGCCCCAGCGTCAGAAACCAGATCGTACCGGTCACGGGCTTGCCGTAATAGAACCGATGGGCTCCGGTGAACCCGAAGATCCATAACAGGTAACCGATGACCTTGCTGTGCGTGTCGTTGAGACTCAGACCGTGTTGTGCCACGCGCGTTGCTCCAGACTCGTTTGATGTTTGAAAACCACTGGCCAGCACAGTCTCGCTGCGCCGGCGCACCCCATAGACAGCGAGCGACAGCTTACCCAAGGTCGCCGACACGATACATAGCCGTGTTCGGGACGATACATAGCCGTGTTCGGGGCGATGCGTCGCCGGATTCGGGACGGCGGCTCGGCCACGACGTCGGCCGAGATACCCGCTGTGACCTCGACGTTGGGGAGACGTACCCGCCACTGTCGACGGCAAACTCCGAACATTCCCCGCCAGCAGCGGCGTCTGTCGGGCCGAGCATGACGGTTTTCTGTCAATCTTCTTAAAAAGGGTTAATAAAACCATACCGTGTGACGCGATCAGCCCGGAAAAAAGGCGTTGGCGGGCTGTAGACGTGCATAAATTTTCCATCTATGGTTCGTATGCGGGGCATGGGAAACGATGCAACCAAAGTCAAGCCCCCAGGCGCTTGACGAGGTATATCGCCCAATGCAACATCCGTTGCGTAGGTTTGCAGGTAGAATGTCGTCAGTTGTTAGTCGATCTCGTCGAACTCCTAGTGCGCATTCCCCCCTAGTCTGACCACGCATTTCGGGCATCCCCCGGGAGGCTCGGGTACATCACTATGCAAGTTAAGGATATCGACAATGGCAACTGGCACTGTCAAATGGTTCAACGACACCAAAGGCTACGGTTTCATCTCTCCCGATGACGGCGGCGATGATCTGTTCGCGCACTTCTCCGAAATTCAGGCAGAAGGCTTCAAAACTCTGCAGGACGGCCAGAAGGTCACCTTCGACGTCACTCAGGGCAAGAAAGGCCTTCAGGCCGCCAATATCAAGGTTGCTGGCTAAACCCGGCCAAAGGTTCCAAACGCAGGGATCGATTCCAAGCGTTTCACCGCCTTGAGCAAAGCCCACCGGATGGTGGGCTTTTTAGTGCGCACCCCAAAGCCCGAAAGCGCCCCGCCCGGTCCTCAGGGTTCGCCGATATCCTCGTGCCAGACCTCCGGATGGGCGGCGATGAACCGTGACATCAACTCCCGGCACACCGGATCGTCGAGGACTTCGACCCCGACGCCACGCGCCCTGAGCAGCGCCTCTTCGCCCATGAAGGTTCGGTTCTCGCCGACGACGATCCTGGGTATGCCATAGAGCAGAATCGCACCGCTGCACATCGGGCATGGCGACAGTGTCGTGTAGAGCGTCGAATCCCGATAGACAGCGGCAGGAAGGCGGCCGGCATTCTCCAGCGCATCCATCTCGCCGTGGAGAATGGCGCTTCCCCGCTGCTGGCGCTGATTGTGCCCTCGCCCGATGATCTCCCCCCGGTGGACCAGGACGGACCCGATCGGGACGCCGCCCTCGTCGAGACTGCGCCTCGCCTGTTCGACCGCTGCCTGCATGAAGTCATCCATGTCGAGCCCACCTTTTTGCATTGACCGATTCATGACGCTGCCCCATCGCCGGCCGATATCAACCGGCGCGGCCTATCAAGGGGCAGTTTTCGGGAACCACCAGCGGCAAAGCCTCGCAATCGAGCGATGCCCGGAAGTGCTCGTAGCGGCGTGGTTCACCATCGAGATTGAGCGGAAAGGCGCCGTCGCTGTCGAACTCGACCCATGGTACGCGGAGATAGCGCACGAACTCCCCATCCTGGGGGAGATTCTCGAGCTCGTCGATGATGCGTTTCAGCTCGCCCAGCGAGTTGAAGTGGCGCACGAACAGCAGTTCGAGCAGACCGTCGTCCAATCTCGCGGAGGGCGCCAGGCGCTGCCCGCCTCCAGCCTGGCATCCGTTGCCGATGGCCAGCATGAAGAGCGGAACCCTCGCTTCTCCCTCCGGCCAGCGCAGGTGGCCTTCGAAGGGCTGATAATTCCACGCTTTCAACATGCCCATCAACGAATAGGCCCCGCCACCCAGCAGCCGCTTCAGCCCCACCGGGGTGGAGGTGGTGATCTCGGCACCGAACCCGCCCGAGGCCACATTGACGAAGGCCTCGTCATCGAGCTTGCCGACATCCACCGCCCTGACGCTGCCGGTCAGGGCCAACTTCAAGGCGTCACGCGGCGCCATCGGCAGATTCAGGCCGTGGGCGAAGTCGTTGGCGCTGCCCAGCGGCAGGATGCCCAGAGCCGGGCGACGCTCCGGAGGCTGGCGCATCAGTCCGGCGACGATCTCGTTGATCGAACCGTCGCCACCGCCGGCGATGATTCGCGAAGCGCCACCGGCTACCGCGGCGTCCACCAGCCAGACGCCATCGCCGCCCTCCCAGGTGACCCGGACCTGGAGATCGTGACCTTGACGGCGCAGATCCTCGACCGCGTCACGAATCTCCGGCTGCTGCGCCGATTTCCCGTTGAGAATCAACCATGTGCTTTCCTTGCCAGGACTGGCCATACCTGTATCGTCCTTTCCCGAGGCCGGTCGAATCATCTCGCCCGTGCCGTGATGTCTCGCGCTGCCGTTACCACGAACCCGCTCATTCTAGCGCGTTGGCGGCGTCCCGATATGCGACGTGTTAAACCTCACGCCAACGCAACGACAACCCGTGCCGTCTCATCGATCCCACGGCGACGAAGAGTCGGCTGCGACAGCGAGACGGTTGCCGATCGTTCGGCATGGCTGTGACAACGGCACGGCAAACTCTCTCCACGGACCAGTCACTCGCTGGCGGCGACATCGGTGTCCGCCATCGCTCTTGCTGTCGCCCACAGCGCCGCACCGGCGCCACAACAGATCAGCGCCAGAGACGTCTGTGGTGCCAGCGGCGTGATCAGCAGCAGGGTCGCCAGCGAAGCACCGCCGCCCAGTTGAATGGCGCCCAGCAAGGCCGCCGCCGTCCCCGCCCGCTCCGGGAACGGTTCCAGCGCCAGGCTGGCCGCGGCACCGAGCACCATCGAGAAGCCCACCGACAGCACTGCCACCGGCCCCATGAACGTGAGCACGGAAACCGGCACGCTCCAGTACAGGCAAGCGATCAGGGCACCTCCGCCCACGACGACGACCAGCCCCCGCTGCACGGTGGATTTCCGCCCCCACCGTGCCATCAGCCGGGGCACGATGAAGAACGCCACGGTGCTGACCAGGGCATTACCGCCGAACCACAGGCTGAAGACCCACTCCGGCTGTCGCAGCCTGTCCATCATCACCACCGGCGCCGCCGACACATAGACGAGTATGGCCGCCATCATGGTGCTGACGAGAATGGCGTAGTAGAGAAACCGCCGATGGACCAGCACCGGGCGATAGCGCGACCAGCGATAGAGCCGCCGTTCGATCGGCGTGTCGTGGGGCCGTGTCTCCCCGAAGCGCCAGTAGGCACCCAACCACAGCAACCCCGCAAACCCGGTCATGAAGGCAAAGTTGCTGCGCCACCCCAGCGCCACTGTCAACGCCCCGCCCAGCACCGGCGCCAGTGAGGGCACCAGCGTCAGCGAACCGTTGAGATAGCTGTAGAGCCTGGCCCCCTCGATGGGCGTATAGCTGTCACGCACCGCCGCAAATGCCACGGTGACGGAGGCGCAGGCGCCGAACCCCTGCAGGACGCGGGAGGCGTAGAGCAGCTCTATCGACACGGCAGACATGCCGATCAACGCCGCGACCATGTAGATGGCAGCGCCCCCCAGCAGCACGGGACGGCGTCCGAAACGGTCGGTCAGCGGGCCGACCATGAGCTGACCGACACCGACGCTCATCAGAAACAGCGTGATGGTCAGCTGCAAGGCAGCATGGGAACGCTCGAATTCATCCGCCATCGCGGTCAACGCCGGCAGTTAAATGTCGATCGCCAGTGGCGACAGCATGACCGCGCCCATCAAGATCCAGAAAGCCGGACGTCCTTCACGTTGCTGCATGACTGCCTCGCCACTATTCGGGAGCGCCTACTCTATCGACTGACGGGGGAATGACAACCATTCTCGATATCAATCCCCCGTGGGAGAGAGCTGGAACTCCAGCAGGCGGTCGTGGTCGCGCAGATCGGCGGCCAGTGGCGGAATGTACTTGCGGTCATGCGTTCGCAACATCATGCGGTATTCGAACTGACGACCCTCGTCGCGCGTCCGGTAGCTCAGGCTCTCGATCCTGAACCGATGAGCCCCCATCAGGTCATGAATCTGGCGCTCGGACATGACGCTCTGACTGTCGAAACGCAGGATGCAACGGGCAAAGATCCGGCTGGGCATACGCCCCTCCACCATCCGGAAAAGCGATAGCGTCAGCAAGGTGACTGCCGTCGCCACCACTGCCGGGAACAGAAAACCGATGCCGTAGAGAATGCCCAGCGTGGAGGTGATCCAGATCGAAGCGGCCGTGGTCAGCCCCCGGACCGTCAACCCCTCCTTGAAAATCACGCCGGCGCCGCGGAACCCGATCCCGGTCATGATTCCTTGAGCCATTCGGGTGGGATCGGTGCGAATGGTCGTTTCCGGCACCTCCGTCCCCAGCCATTGCCACTGATACATCGTGACCATCATCAGCAGCGCCGACGATACGCAGACCAGCGCATGGGTGCGGAAGCCCGCCGGCCGCCCATGAAAGGTCCGCTCCAGCCCGATCAGGCTTCCCGCCAGCCAGGCCATCCCCAAGTGCATCAGCATCGTCCAGGATTCTGGCGACATCGTTGGCTATCTCCTTGTCGCATTTACGACTATCGTTCAAGCATAGCGCCTGTGAACATCGATCGCAGAGGCCTCGGCGGTGATTTTCGCCGCCCCCGCGCCGCCACTTTTCAGCTGACGAGGAATGACCGCTTGAGCAAACGCCACCATCTCACCCCGCCCAGCCGGGTGGCTAAAGACGACGACGATGAGCACGATCTCCAGCTCAACGGCGAGGAACTGCCCTCCCGCGCCGCTGCCGTGCATGAATCCATCCGGGAGGAGGGGGAAACGGAGCTGAGCCGGACCGTATCGGCCCTGCTCTGGTCCGCCATCGCCGCCGGCCTCTCGATGAGTTTCTCGATGCTGGCGAAGGGCCTGCTGCGCGCGCACCTGCCGGACAACGACGTCGGGTTCCTGGTCGAGTCACTGGGCTACACGGTGGGGTTCCTGGTG
>NZ_CEXLVS010000080.1:0-15975 GCF_982684285.1 Salinicola sp.
GGCTTGCATCGGTGATCGACGGCTCCTTGTCGAAGCGCAGGATGGTGGTGTCGCGGTAGCGGTGCAGGAAGTAGGCGTCCTCGATCATCCGCGCGTAGAGCGTGACCAGCGGCAGGCCGAAGCTCTGGCTCTCCAGGCCACGCGGTGACTGCAGCGCGGAGATATCGAGCACCGCGATGGGCCGCCCCTGAGGGTCGTGGATCGGCGCCGCGGTACAGGTGAGCGCGATATGGGTGGCGTCGAAGTGCTCGCGCTGGTGACAGGTCAGGGCACGCGCCTCGTGAATACAGGTACCCACGGCGCAGGTGCCGGCGTGGCGTTCGTCCCAATCGGCGCCGAGATAGAGCCCGGCGCGACGTAGCGCGGCATCCTGGTCCGGATGACCGCGAAAGTCGACGGTGACCCCGTGGCGATCGGTCAGCAGCAGGACATAGCCCATCGGCGCCACCTGGGCGAAGAGCTGGTCGACCCCGGCCCGGGCCACGTAGAGGAGTTCGTCCACCGGCTCGCGCGAGTCGACCAGCGCTTCGTGGGTCAGCACACGTACCGGCCGCGGGCGGCTGGGGTCGAGCCGATAGTCATCGACGCAGCGCCGCCAGGAGCGCTGGATGATCTCGCGCCCCGCCAGCGCCTCGCGCCCCTCGCCCAGGCGTACCAGCGTGGCGATGTGCTGGCGCTGTGCCTGCTCGAACCTGCCCGCTTTCATCAAGCCGAGTCCCATTCCGACGCCTCCTGCCGATGGCCAGTTGCCAGCCTGTGCGCTGTCTGGAAAGTCGACGCGCAAGGGTGTGTACGAAAGTCGGCGAGCGACGGCCAGTTTGGTGTCCAGACTACGCCCTCGCGGCTGGCTGACGCCCTTGTCCGTTGGTCGCAGCGCGTCCCCGGGCGTGACAGCTGTCACGCCCGAGTTAACAGCTGTCACGTAGAGCCGTTACACCCATGCCGCCGGCGTGCCATCTCCCTTCCGCCGCAGCCGGCCCCTGATGCACAAAACCCAGTCTCATCAACATCTTGACATCTAAGACCAAAGCGCTAGTACGGCCTGGCACGCTTGCTGCACCACGTTGACGCGAGCGCTGTGTGCGCCACATCCAAGAGCACCAACAGGAGCAGCCCATGCCAGCATCCACCCCCACCCAGCAGGCCGCACAGTGGCTGGCGGATTTCGACGCCGCCCTGCGCGCCGGTGATATTCCGCGCGCCACCGCGCTGTTTCGCGACGACGGCTATTGGCGCGATCTGGTCGCCTTCACCTGGAACCTGAAGACCCTGGAGGGCCCGGCGGAGATCGCCGCGATGCTCGAGGCCACCCTGGCGCATACCGCCCCCGGCCAGTGGCAGCTCGACGGCGAAGCCAGCGAGAGCGATGGCGTGATCGAAGCCTGGTTCACCTTTGCCACCGGGGTCGCCACCGGCAAGGGGCTGCTGCGCCTGAAGGCAGGCAAGTGCTGGACATTGCTGACCACCCTGCAGGCGCTCAACGACTACCCCGAGCCGCGGGGACACCACCGCCCCCAGGGCGCCGAGCACGGTGCCAACAAGGCGCGCGAGACCTGGCGCGAAGCCCGCGACCGCGAGATCGCCGAGCTGGGCATCACCCGCCAGCCCTACTGTCTGATCGTCGGCGGCGGCCAGGGCGGCATCGGCCTCGCCGCCCGCCTGCGCCAGATGAACGTGCCGACCCTGGTGATCGACAAGCACGAACGTCCCGGCGATGCCTGGCGCAAGCGCTACAAGTCGCTGTGCCTGCACGATCCGGTCTGGTACGACCACCTGCCCTATCTGCCCTTCCCGGACAACTGGCCGGTGTTCGCACCCAAGGACAAGATCGGCGACTGGCTGGAGATGTATACCCGGGTGATGGAGCTCAACTACTGGTCCAGTACAGAGTGCGAGAGCGCCAGCTTCGACGAGGCCAGCGGCGAATGGACGGTGAAGGTGGTACGCGACGGTGAGCCGCTGACGCTCAAGCCCAAGCAGCTGATCCTCGCCACCGGCATGTCCGGCGTGCCCAACGTGCCGCACTTCCCCGGGGCCGACGACTTCGCCGGCGAGCAGCACCACTCCAGCCGCCACCCCGGCCCCGACGCCTACCGCGGCAAGCAGGTGGTGGTGATCGGCGCCAACAACTCGGCCCACGACATCTGCGCCGCGCTGTGGGAGAACGACGCCGACGTGACCATGGTGCAGCGCTCCTCGACCCATATCGTCAAGTCCGACTCGCTGATGCAGCACGCCCTCGGCCCGCTCTACTCCGAGGAGGCGCTGGCCAACGGCATCACCACCGACAAGGCGGACCTGATCTTCGCCTCGATCCCCTACCGGCTGCTGCCCGACTTCCAGCGCCCCGCCTTCGACGCCATCCGCGAGCAGGATGCCGACTTCTACCGGCGTCTCGAACGGGCGGGCTTCCTGCTCGACTTCGGCGCCGACGACTCGGGGCTGTTTCTCAAGTACCTGCGCCGCGGCTCCGGCTACTACATCGACGTCGGCGCCAGCGAGCTGGTCGCCAGCGGCGAGATCAAGCTGCGCAGCGGGGTCGACGTGGCCCGTATCAACCGGCACTCGGTGAGCCTGAGCGACGGCAGTGACCTGCCCGCCGACCTGATCGTCTACGCCACCGGCTAAGGCTCGATGAACGGCTGGGCGGCGGAGATCATCTCGCAGGAGGTCGCCGACAGGGTCGGCAAGTGCTGGGGCCTGGGCTCGGATACGCCCAAGGATCCCGGCCCCTGGGAGGGAGAACTGCGCAACATGTGGAAGCCGACCCAGCAGACGGCGCTGTGGTTCCACGGCGGTAATCTGCACCAGTCACGTCACTACTCGCACTATCTGGCGCTGCAACTGAAGGCGCGTCTCGAAGGTCTCGAGCCGCCGGTCTATGGATTGCAGCCGGTCCACCATCTGGCGTGATCGCCAACCCACAGCGGCAGGAGAGACGACATGAGTGAACAGCATATGAAGGCGGCCCGTTGGTACCAGGCACGCGATATCCGCGTCGAGCAGATCGAGGTTCCAACCCTGGACGACCCGCACCAGGTCAAAGTGAAGGTCGCCGCCTGCGGCATCTGCGGCAGCGATCTGCACGAGTACGCCGCCGGGCCGATCTTCATCCCGGTGGACTCGCCACACCCGTTGAGCCACGACCGGGCGCCCATTGTCATGGGCCACGAGTTCGCCGGCGAGGTGGTCGAGGTGGGCAGCGCGGTGACCCGGGTGGCGGTGGGTGACCGGGTGGCGATCGAGCCGATTCTCTCGCCCCACCGCGACGGCGCCTATCTGATGGAGCGCTACAACTTGAGCCCGCAGCTAGGTTTCCACGGGCTCTCCGGCGGTGGCGGCGGCTTCGCCGAGTACACCGTGGTCGGCGAGCACATGGTGCATCGGCTGCCCGAGGGTCTCTCCTTTGAGCAGGGCGCGCTGGTCGAGCCCGCCGCGGTCGGCCTGCACGCGGTGCGCCAGAGTTCGCTCAAGGCGGGGGACAGCGCGGTGGTATTCGGTGCCGGGCCGATCGGGCTGATGGTGATCGAATCGCTCAAGGCCGCCGGCGCGGCGTCGATTCACGCGGTCGAGGTCTCCGCCGCACGCAAGCAGCGCGCCTATGAGCTGGGCGCAATCGTGCACGATCCCAGCGAGGGCGACATCGTCGAGCGGCTGATCGCGGCCAGCGGCGGCGGCTTCGACGTCGCCTTCGAGGTCACCGGCCTGCCCGCGGTGCTCAACCAGTCGATCGCCAGCACCCACGCCGGCGGCGAGACGGTGATCGTCAGCATCTGGGAGTCGGAGGCGGCGATCCACCCCAACCAGCTGGTGATCCAGGAGCGTACGCTCAAGGGCATCATCGCCTATCGCCATCTCTACCCCGCGGTGATCGCGCTGATGCAGCAGGGCTACTACCGCGCCGAGGATCTGGTGACCGCACGCATCGCCCTGGATGACGTGGTCAGCCAGGGGTTCGAGGCGCTGCTCGCCGACAAGGCGCAGGTGAAGATCCTGGTCGACCCCGGCGCCTGACCTGCCGCGGCACGCATCAGACAGACCCATCGCGCCTCTTCGATGCCAGCAACGCCTCGGCCGCTGTCCACAAGGCAGCGCCCAGGAGTGTGAGATCCTTCACAAGAAAGCCGGCAGTGACCGATTCCAGGCCGAGGTCCGGCGTCGTGAACAGGAAGCTTAACGTACCCACCAGTGCCAACGCGGCCATCAAGCTCCCTAGCGCAGAGAGTTTGGGATAAGGCCGCCGCAGCGCGATGAGCACAGCCGTGATCACTTCGATCACACCGATCAGACTCGAGCCCCCTCGCTGCCCGAGCAAGGCATTGATCCACGAAAAGAATGGGCTGTTCTCCGTGAGCGGTGCTATCGCAGAGGCTTCGTAGGCGGTGAATTTGAACAGGCCATAGCCGAGAAAGATCAGCACCAGACTATAGCGAAGGATGACGAGACCGGCTGTAGCGATCAGCGGTTGCAGTTTATCGAGCGAGTTCATACGAGCTTCCGTGTGCCTTTTTAGTGGTGACGCGACGTGATCGATACAGCCATTCCTGTGCTTCGCGCCTGTAAACAGGTGCCGATCATCGCCCCTTTGTCAGATTCCCGCCCACCAGTCGTATCCCCTGTCCTCCCAATAGCCGCCCTTGCCACCGTGAATGTTCTTGAAGCTGTCGACGAGTTCCACCCGCATGACGTACTTGGCCTGCTTGTAACCCAGCTGGCGTTCCGCTCGCAGACGCAGGGGCGCGCCATTGGCTACCGGCAGCGAGGCATCGTTCAAGCCATAGGCAAGTATTGTCTGCGGATGATAGGCCTCGACCATGTCGAGACTCTCGTAGTAGAGATCGCTACCGCCGTAGGTATGATCGGCACAATGAAAGACCACGAATCTGGCCTGATCCCGCGGACGCACGCGATCGAGCAGGTCCGCCAGCGGCACACCGGTCCACTGGCCAATGCAGCTCCAGCCCTCGACGCAGTCGTGGCGGGTAATCTGCGTTCGCGACGGCATCGCGCCCAGCTCGTCCAGCGACAACGTCATGGGCTGCTCGACGAGACCGTCGATCGTCAGCCGCCAGTCGGCGAAATCGTTCTCCACCCAGGCTCGATAGTAATCTTCCTGGGGATTGGTCGTGCCGTTGGGACGGAAGACCGGTGCGATCTGGCTCTTGTCGAACTCCTGCGCCAGCGCCTGCCGGGAGGCGATCAGCCGCTGCGCCTTGTAGGTCAGTTGCTCGACGCTACCCAGCGCGCGCTTCACCGACGCGTTGTCGGTAATCCGGTCGCAACCCGCCAGCAGGCTTCCCGCCCCCAGCGCCGCCATGCCGGAGAGAAGCCGGCGCCGACTCCGATTCGGCCCGGACGATTCTGGCTTACTCATGAGAATCCTCCCGATTCACCGGCCCAGCCGGCCTTTCAGTGATGCGATAGCGCCCTGTCACCATCGAGCGCAGGTTGTTGAAGACACCCGAGACCAGCACCAGGGCGATATGCACGAAGAAAAAACCCACCAGCGAAAACGCGAAGATGAAATGCAGGGTTCTGGCGCTCTGCCGGCCGCCGAACAGCTCCGTCAGCAACGGCCAGGCCGCATTGATCGAGGGGGACATCGTCAACCCGGTGAGGATCATCATCGGTAACAGCACGAACAGCACCAGGACATAGGTGAGCTTCTGGATGCCGTTGTAGTCGGCTTCGTGATGAAAGCGGAACCGCGCGTGATCGACAATCGTCCTGGGTATGGCTCTCAGCTGTCGCCGCGTCGGAAAGATCGAGCCTCGCCGATGACGACTGATCACGGTGTAAAGCAGGTACGCCACCACCGAAGGGGCAAAGATCCAGCCGGCGAGGAAATGCCAGTTTCTCCCCATCGTCAGCCACTTGTCCCCCGGCAGCGTCGCCCAACGGGGAAAGGCACGTTGGCGCAGCTGTCCATTGTCATCGGAGAGCCCCAGCACGCCAGTGGTATCGAGCGTGTAGCCGGCGACTCGTGCCACACCCCGTTGTTCACCGTCGTTTCCGGCTTGGGCATGAATCGCGATGAAGGGGTCGGAGAAACCGGATTGCTCTCCCCAGTACAGCGCCGGGTGCGCGTTGAATATCTGCAGGCCGCTCATCAGCAGCACGATGAGACAGAGGAAATTGGTCCAGTGCCACAGCCGAGTGCCCAGGCTATGGCGCTTGATCAACCGGGACGATTCCGAGGCTTCCGGCTCGGAGGCCGGCCTGGAACTGGAATCGGGCTTGGGATTGGCGACGGGGCCGATACCGGATGGCATGATTCACCTCGCTTTCACGCAGACGGCATCCGGCGGCCGTGGCCGCCGGAAGGCCATGGCTCAATTATCGTGATCCACGCTGTCCTGACCCATGGCGTCGTCATGGCTCATGCCGTCCTGGCCCATGGCGTCGTCGTGGCCCATGCCGTCCTGGCCCATGGCATCGTCGTGGCCCATGCCGTCCTGGCCCATGGCGTCGTCGTGGCCCATGCCGTCCTGGCCCATGGCGTCGTCGTGGCTCATGCCGTCCTGGCTCATGCTGTCTTGCCCCATGGCGTCCTGGGGCATGCTATCGGTTTGCGTTTCCTGGGCACTGGCAAGGCTCGTGAAGAACACGCCACCGCTCAACAACGTGGCACTCAATGCCAGCAGGAACTTCGATTTATTCGCGATCATGACCTTCTCCGTATTCCTTGTCGGTAGCCACCTCGGTAGCGAGGCGGTAATAGCAAGGTAATCGGGGATTTCGGGCCAATCATCACGAAACCATAACGTCCGACCGTCCCGCTCCAGGCGTGACATTCGCGTGATGACTCGGTCGGGCATCTCGGCTATGTTCGGTCCTTTGATCCTCCGGAGCGCGATATGCAACGCCCGATACTCTGCGTGGAGGACGATCCCGATATCGGGCGTCTTCTGGAGACCATACTGGCCGAGGCCGGCTACGCGGCCGAATGGGTCAGTACCGGTGAAGCGGCACTGTCGAGATGGGCGGAGTCGTCGATGGTGATCCTCGATCTGATGTTGCCGGGCATCGACGGCCTGCAGGTCTGCCGCGAGATCCGCCGGGAGGACGCCACCATCCCGCTGATCATGTTGACGGCACTTGCCGGCACCCGGGAAGTGGTCGAAGGCCTGGAAATCGGCGCCGACGACTACATCACCAAGCCGTTCGATACCGACATTCTGGTGGCGAGGATCCACGCGCTGATGCGGCGCCGGGAAGCGGTCGACGCACACAGGAGGCCCGACTCCCGTCCCGTCGTCGTGATGGATCTGGAGATCGACGTCACCCATCACCGCGCGACGCTGCATGGGCGCCCGCTCTCCCTGACCGCCAGAGAGTTCGCCCTGCTCGCGTTCTTTTCCCGCCACCCCGGCCGCGGCTTTTCCCGGGGCGAGCTGCTCGATGCCGTGTGGGGCGCGGAGTTCGACGGCTACGATCACACCGTCAACACCCACATCAACCGCCTGCGCAGCAAGATCGAGGACGACCCCGCCCACCCGCGTTACATCCTGACCGTGTGGGGCATCGGCTACCGCTTTACCGACCTTCCGGCATCGGCGGCCGAGTGATCATGTGGCCACTTCTCAGAAGAGCCTATCGCAGTCTCTATGCACGCATCGTCTTCATCTATCTGACCAGCATGATCGCGCTGTCCGCGGCGACCGCGCTGATCGCGGTCGATCAGTTCGACCAGTTGGGCCGCGAGTGGCTGCAACGCTCCCAGATCCACATGGCGCGACAGTTGGCCCAGACCCTTCGAGCACCACTCAGCCAGGGTCTCGACGACGATCGGGTGCATACCGCCATCCAGCAGATCATGACCATCAACCCATCGCTGTCGCTATACGTTCTCGATGAGAACGGCCGGGTGGTCGGTGCCTACAGCGAGGGTTCGTGTGGTCTGGGGGAGCAGGTCAACCGGGGCGCCATCGCGGAACTGCTCTCGGAGATGCCCATGCTGCCGGTCTATGCGGACATGCCCTGCCAGGATGGCGAAGGGGTGTTCTCGGTAGCGCCGGTGACCTTCGGCCCCGAAGCCACACCGGGCTACCTGTTCGTGCGGCTGGAGGCCAATACCCAGGTATCGATGGCCAATATCTGGGAGACCAGCGGCATCACCCGGACCCTGCTGATCGCCACCGGCGTCGCCCTGCTGCTGACTCTGGTGGTGGGGCTTGCGCTGTTTGCGTTGCTGACCCGCCGGTTCACCCGGGTGACACGCGCCGTGCGCCACTTCGCCCGCGGCGACTACCGTCAACGCGTCCCCGACCGGATCGACGACGAGATCGGCCGCGTGGGCCGGGCCTTCAACGAGATGGCCGCCACCATCGAGGCGCAGGTGGAGGCGCTGCGCGACAACGACCGTCAGCGCCGGGAACTGGTCGCCAATCTCTCCCACGAATTCCGCACACCGCTGACGTCGCTGTCCGGCTACACCCGGCAACTGCTGCGCACCGCAACCTCCGCCGATGGCCGCGAGAGCCTCGAGGCCATTCGTCTCAACGTGGATCGACTGACACGGCTGGCCGCTCAACTGTCGCAGATGTCCCACGCCAATATCTCCGACCGGCCGCTGAGCCTCGAGTCCTTCTCTTTCGCCGAGCTGGCCAACGACATCGTCAGCAAGTTCCGGCCCAGGGCCGAGGAGAATGACGTCTGCCTCGCGGTCGAGAACGAGGCCGACATGGCCCAGGTGGCCGCGGATGTCGAGCTGATCGATCACGCCCTGACCAACCTGGTCGACAATGCCCTGTTCGCCACCAATGCCGGTGGGCGCGTCACGATCCGCATCCTCCACCTGAATGCCGACACCCTCAAGATCGGCGTTCGCGACACCGGTATCGGCATGAAACCCGAGGAGATCGCCCTGGTCTGCCAGCGCTTCTATCGCACCGCCCACGGCCGCGAGCGCGGCGACGGGACCGGCCTCGGCCTGGCGATCGTCTCCGATGTGTTGAAACGTCACGACTCGAAACTGACCCTCGAGAGCAAGCCCGGCCGCGGCTCCTGCATCTGGTTCACGCTGCCGCTGGCGAAGCCGTGATAACCTGACCGGGACGGCAATCCCGGCTCGCCGGCTCTCACGGAGGCTTCTCATGACAGATCGTATACTCGTGTTCTACGGTTCCTACCGATCCGACCGCGCCGGCATCCGGCTGGCGGACTACGTGGTGCGCACGCTCGATGCCCAGGGTGCCGACGCCGAACTCATCGACGCCAAGGCCGTCGACCTGCCGATGCTGGACCGCATGTACAAGGAGTACCCCGCGGGCGAGGCCCCGGAGGCGATGGAGACGCTGGCGAACAAGATCCGCGACGCGGACGGCTTCATCTTCGTCACCGGCGAATACAACTGGGGCGTGCAGCCGGGGCTGAAGAATCTGACCGACCACTTCCTGGAGGAGTGGTTCTGGCGCCCGGCCGGTATCGTCAGCTACTCGGCCGGCCGCCTGGGCGGTGCCCACGCCAGTCTCGCCTGGCGCGGCACCCTGGCCGAGATGGGCATGGTGGTCATCTCCAGCACGGTCACGGTCGGCCAGATCGGCAAGACTCTGGACGACACCGGGACGCCCGTCGGCGATGCCGGCAAATCCTTCGAACGCGCCTTCGGCCGATTTGCCGACGACCTGAGCTGGTGGGTCGAGGCAGGCAGGCGCCAGCGCGAGCATCGATCGCCGCCTTTCTGAGCCAACGCGTCAGAGGGTGTTTACAAATTCGGCGAGCGAAGGCAAGACAAGGCAAAATCGGCGAAAACGGACCGGGCTGGCGTTCCAGTTTACACGGGGTAAATGAGCATTTTGACCGGGCTCGCGTACGAGGCCGATTTTAACGCCGTATTGCCGAGCGCAGGCATTTTGTAAACACCCTCTTACACTGGTGTGACTATCCCGCCTGCCAGCGCGGGCGACGCCGGCCAAGGATTCGGGCCCGGCGTCGGCTTCATCGACAAGGAGTCTTCGACCTTCGCATGACCACCGATCCTCTCGTGTCAGTCGTCGCCCCGCGTGGGCAGTCGCCGCGACGATGAGCGACACCCGCCTCTTCCGCTCGCTGCGCGTCTACAACTACCGGATCTGGGCCGGCGGTGCGCTGGTCTCCAATATCGGCACCTGGATGCAGCGCGTCGCCCAGGACTGGCTGGTCCTGACCGTGCTCACCGACCACAACGCCAGCGCCGTCGGCATCACCATGGCGCTGCAGTTCGGGCCGCAGCTGCTGCTGTTGCCGTTCACCGGCTACGCGGCGGACCGCTTCGACCGCCGTCGGCTGATCATGCTGACCCAGGCCCTGCTGGGCCTGCTGGCGCTGGGGCTCGGCCTGGTCACCGTGACCGGCGCAGTCACGTTATGGCAGGTCTACGCCTTCGCCCTGGGGCTCGGCTGCGTCACCGCCTTCGACGGCCCGGCTCGCCAGGTATTCGTCAACGACCTGGTCGGCGAGACCTACCTCGCCAACGCCGTCGCCCTCAACTCGACCTCGTTCAACAGCGCGCGCATGATCGGCCCGGCGGTGGCCGGCGTGCTGATCGCCGCCATCGGCACCGGCTGGGTATTCCTCATCAACGCGGTCTCTTTCGCGGCAGTGCTGAGCTCGCTGTTCCTGCTGCGGGTCGACCAGCTCCACACGCCGCTCAAGTCGGATCGTCGCGCCGGCGGGCTGCTGGAGGGCTTTCGCTATGTCTGGAGACGTCCCGACCTGAAGGCGATGATGGTCATGCTGTTCCTGATCGGCACCTTCGGCTTCAACTTCCCGATCTATATCTCGACCATGTCGGTCTCCATCTTCCAGGGTGGCGCCGACCAGTACGGAGTTCTCACCTCGGCGCTGGCGATCGGATCGGTGGGCGGTGCGCTCATGGCCGCCCGTCGGGAACGGCCGGACCTGCGCCTGCTGGGCATATCGACCCTCGCCTTCGGCGTCTTCAGCGCTTTGGCGGCGGTCTCGCCCAACGTCGTCCTGTTCGCCGCCATGCTGACCCTGACCGGATTCACGGCGCTGACCTTCAACACCTCGTCCAACGCGCTGATGCAGTTGACCACCGATCCCGCCATGCGCGGCCGGGTGATGGCACTGAGAATGGCGGGGATCATGGGCGGCACGCCCCTCGGCGCCCCCATCGTCGGCTGGCTGGCCGATCACGCCGGACCGCGCTGGGCCATGGCGGTCGCTGCCGCATCCGGCGTGATCGCGGCGGCGGTGGCGGCGCGGCTCATGTTCCAGCAGCGCCGCCGGGTCTCGTCATCCTGATCGGGAGAAACCGAGCGTCGTCATGAACCGCGGCCGGCTGTCGGCTCGTCGCGGGGCAACGCCTCCATCAGGGATCGCAGCGCCTTGAGAAAGCTCTCCAACACCAGGTTGGGCGGGCGCCCCTTACGGGTGATGGCATAGTAGCGGGTGGAATATTCATAGCGGGTGGCGTACTCGAAGGTGTCGGGCGCGAGCCGCTTCATACGGCCGTGCTCGACCCAGCGCTGGGCGAAGTGGGTGGGCAGAAAACCGACATAGCTGCCGGTCAGCACCAGGAAGGCGACACCCTCGCGGTCCGTGGCGGAGGCCTTCGGCTTGAGCGTCTCATGCACGCGCTTGATCTCGGGGGTCTGGGCGTAGGAGGGAACCACGGCATCGAAGCACGCGATCTGCTGCGGCGTGGGCGCGTCGGCGTCGAAAAGCGGATGCCGGTCGCTGCAGTAGAGCGCCGACTGCTCGTCGTAGAGCGAGAGATAGTCGAGCCCCGGCACGCGCTTGAGTTCCGGCACCACGCCGGCATGCAGGCTACCGCCGAGTACCGCCATCTCGATGTCGTTGGGGGGCGCCATGCGGATATTGATGTGGACGTTGTCGCCGCGCGCCTTGAGCGCCCGCAGCGCCTCGGTGACATGCATGTTGGGCATGGTGACGAGATTGTCGGTGATGCCGATATTGAGCTCACCGGTCAGGCTGGAGTGCAGGCCGTTGACGCGGGTACGAAAATCTTCCACGGCGGCGAGCAGCTGCATGGTGGCCTCGAATACCGCCTGCCCTTCGCTGGTCAACTGGAAGCCGCTGCGGCCCCGCTGGCACAGCCGCATCGAGAGACGCGCCTCCAGATCGCTCATCGCCATGCTGATCGCCGCCCGGCTGATGTTGAGCTCGACCTCCGCCGACGAGAAGCCGCCGCACTCCACCACCTTGCGGAAGATGCGCAGCAGGCGCAGATCGACATCCCCCAACTGCCCCATTAGCGTGATCTTGCGTGAACTCATGTCGGTACCTGTCGTTCCCGGCGCCCTATCGGCCGAACGCCCGCGAGTAGCGGGGAAAGTTAAGCAAAGCGTTTAGTGAAATTAAGCATACAGGGATTTATTGACGCTATCCTCCAGCCTCAATCTGGACCCTGGCCAATCGGGCAAGCGCTCGCCACCGCGCCCTGCCCGAGATTTTCCATCGTCGATTGATACCCAAAGGATCGAGATCACATGTCCGACACGCTGACTCACTTCGTCGACGGCAAGCGCGCCGCGCTGGACTCGACGCGCACCAGCCCGATCTTCAACCCCTCCACCGGGCAGCGCTCCGGCGAGGTTCTGCTGGCCTCCCGTGCGGATGTCGAGCGGGTCATCGCCTCGTCGCAGGCTGCGTTCGAACAGTGGTCGGCCTTCTCCCCCCTCAGGCGCTCCCGGGTCCTGTTCAACTACAAGTCATTGCTGGAGGCCCACGCGGACGAGCTCGCCCGGCTGATCTCCCAGGAGCACGGCAAGGTGTTCTCCGACGCCAAGGGCGAGCTGACCCGCGGCCTGGAAGTGGTCGAGTTCGCCTGCGGCATGCCGCATCTGCAGAAGGGCGAGCACTCGCTCAACGTCGGCTCGGGCATCGACTCCTTCTCGCTGATGCAGCCGCTGGGCGTCTGCGCCGGCATCACCCCGTTCAACTTCCCGGCCATGGTGCCGCTGTGGATGTTCCCGATCGCCATCGCCGCCGGTAACACCTTCGTGCTCAAGCCGTCGGAGAAGGACCCCTCGGCCACCCTGCGCATTGCCGAGCTGTTCAGTGAAGCGGGGCTGCCCGAGGGCGTGCTCAACGTGGTCAACGGCGACAAGGAGGCGGTCGACACCCTGCTCACCGATCCGCGGGTGCAGGCGGTGAGCTTCGTCGGTTCCACGCCGATCGCCGAGTACGTCTACGCCACCGCCTCCGCCCACGGCAAGCGCGTGCAGGCCCTCGGCGGGGCCAAGAACCATATGGTGATCATGCCCGACGCCGATCTCGACCAGGCCGCGGACGCGCTGATGGGCGCCGCCTACGGCAGTGCCGGCGAGCGCTGCATGGCGATCTCGGTGGCGATGCCAGTGGGCGACGAGACCGCCGAGAAGCTGCGCGAGAAGCTGTTGTCACGGCTGGACGAGCTGCGCGTGGGCGAGAGCCTCACCGACGGCCCGGACCACGACATGGGACCGCTGGTCTCCCGCGCGCACCTGGAGAAGGTGAGCGGCTATATCGAGCAGGGCGTGCAGGAAGGCGCCGAGCTGGTGCGCGACGGCCGCCAGCTCCAGCACGACAGCAACGGTTTCTTCATCGGCGGCACCCTGTTCGACCACGTCAAGCCGGGCATGCGCATCTACGACGAGGAGATTTTCGGCCCGGTGCTGGTGATCGCCCGCGCCGAGAGCTTCGATGCCGCGGTCAAGATGGTCAACGACCACGAGTTCGGCAACGGCACCGCCATCTTCACCCGCGACGGCGACAGCGCGCGGCAGTACTGCGAGCAGATCCAGGTCGGCATGGTCGGGGTCAACGTGCCGATCCCGGTGCCCATGGCGTTCCACAGCTTCGGCGGCTGGAAGCGTTCGCTGTTCGGCGCGCTGCACGTGCACGGCGCCGACGGCGTACGCTTCTACACGCGCATGAAGACGGTCACCGCACGCTGGCCCTCCGGTCTGCGGGAGGCAACCAATCAGTACACCATGCCAACGCTCTAGGCCATGCCTGAAAAGTACTGCGCTCGTCGACTTTTCAGACAGGGCCACGCAATGAGAGACAGACAGGGTCTGGCGCAGCGTCCCGGACACCATGTGACACGACAGGATTCCCCATGCACTCGATCGACAATCAGCAGGTGAAGGCGCTCGACCGCGCCCACGTGTTCCACTCCTGGTCGGCCCAGGGCGCGCTCGATCCGCTGGTGATCAAGAGCGGCGAAGGCTGCCGGCTGTGGGACTACGACGGCCGCGAGTACCTCGACTTCTCCAGCCAGCTGGTCAACACCAATATCGGCCACCAGCATCCGCGGGTGATCGCGGCGATCAAGGCCCAGGCCGACGAGCTGACCACCATCGCCCCCGCCCACGCCAACTGGATGCGCGGGCGCGCCGCCGAGAAGATCCTCGAACGCGCCCCGGCCGGTTTCGCCAAGGTGTTCTTCACCAACGCCGGCGCCGACGCCAACGAGAACGCCATCCGCATGGCGCGGGCGGTCACCGGCCGCGACAAGATCCTTTCGGCCTACCGCTCCTACCACGGCGGTACCGGCTCGGCGATCGCCGCCACCGGGGATTTCCGCCGAGTGCCCAACGAGTACGCCCGCGGCCACGTGCACTTCTTCAACCCCTGGCTGTATCGCAGCGAATTCTGGGCCGGCAACGAGGAGGAGGAGTGCCAGCGCGCGCTGCACCACCTGCGCCGGGTGATCGAGTGCGAGGGACCGGCGAGCATCGCCGGGCTGCTGCTCGAGACCATCCCGGGCACCGCCGGCGTACTGGTGCCGCCGCCGGGCTATCTGGCCGGGGTGCGCGCGCTGGCCGACGAGTTCGGCCTGATGCTGATCTTCGACGAAGTAATGGCCGGCTTCGGCCGTACCGGCGCCTGGCTGGCGCTGGATCACTTCGACGTGGTGCCGGACCTGATCACCTTCGCCAAGGGTGTCAATTCGGGCTATGTGCCCGCCGGCGGGGTGATCGTCAACCAGCGCATCGCCCACCACTTCGACGACGAGATGTTCTACGGCGGCCTGACCTACTCCGGCCACCCGCTGGCCATGGCGGCGATCTGCGCCACCCTGGAGACGATGCAGGAAGAGGGTGTCGTCGACAACGCCCGCCACATCGGCGAGACGGTGCTCACCCCCGGACTCGCCCGCCTGGCCCAGCGCCATGCCCATGTCGGCGAGGTGCGCGGCCTGGGGGTGTTCCACGCCATCGAACTGGTCGAGGACCGGGACAGCCGCACGCCGCTGGCCGGGGCCAAGGTCGGCAAGCTCAAGCAGGCGATGATGGAACGTGGCCTGCTGGCGTTCGTGGTCGCCAACCGCATCCACGTGGTGCCG
The DNA here is from genome assembly GCF_982684285.1 of Salinicola sp. Lineage (NCBI taxonomy): Bacteria > Pseudomonadati > Pseudomonadota > Gammaproteobacteria > Oceanospirillales > Halomonadaceae > Salinicola > Salinicola sp. The sequence continues at coordinate 15,299 of NZ_CEXLVS010000080.1, forward strand.
CCGTGCATCGTTACCGCCGGTGAGGCCGAACGGGGGCTGGCGATCATCGACGAGGCGCTGGGTACACTGGGCTGAGAGGACGCCGGGCGATTAGTCGGCCCGACCGGGGCTGGAACGGCGAGGGGTCGCCGAGTAGCCGCCTGCCACCGGCCCCTCGATCTCCCACGCTCGTCCCGACGACAGTCAGCGCGGCATCAACTGCCACGCCACTTCGATAAATCGGGAGACGCCAGCCTCCTTGAAGTTGAGCGACGATTCGAGCACGTCCTTGCGCGACAGTTCGGCAATGGCATGGCTGTCGGCGTAGTGGCCGGCCACTTCCTCAGGCAGCACCGGAAACGGCGGCCCCGCCTTCTCGGCGGGATCGTACTCGAAGGTGATCAGCAATTGCGGCGCCGCGTGGGTCAACGCCAGGATCTGAGCGGCATAGGTGCCACGCATCGACGGCGGCAAGGCCACCAGCGCGGCGCGGTCGTAGACCAGGTCGACCGGCCCCAGGTCGTCGGCTTTCAGGCGGAAGATGTCACCCTGGAAGATAGCCAATCTACCGGACTGCCAGTATTGGCCGCCCTCCCAGGACGAGATGTCGGGGACGAGTTTCAATGCTTCGAAAAGCTGACCCACCGCGATCTCGCTCAGCTCCGCACCGACGACCCGATACCCTGCCTCCAGCAGCC
>NZ_CEXLVS010000081.1:0-15960 GCF_982684285.1 Salinicola sp.
CGTATCGCCTTGATCCAGGGCTTGCCGAACCGCGCGCAGAAATCGGCCGGCTCGTCGCCATGGAACTGTAGCAGGTCGAGATGGGGTAGACACGCTTCGATATCGGCCACGCCCGGGTCGACGAACAGGCCCACCCGGGTCACGAACGGCGACACCGTGGCACTCAGCGTCGCGAGCCTGTCGGTATCGATGGCGCGCCCGCTGTTCGCCCACATCACGAAACCGAGCGCGTCCGCCCCGCAAGCGATGGCGACCCGAATATCCTCGGCCCGGGTCAGACCGCATATCTTGATTCTGACCGGATTGATGTTCGTGCTCATGGCGAGACCTCCTCACCGGTTTCCATCCCGGCCTGCGGATGCTGGTCGACCACCCGCCCCTGATCGTCGATCCATTTCGGCCATACCCGGCGGCGCCGCATCAACGGCGTATCCGGAATCATGTCCCGATCCCCGGTCCAGTCACCGAGGAACGCCATCAGGCTCGGCCCGACCGGCTCCTCGGGCAACGCGAAGCGTTCGTCGAAGCGCACGTCGACGAAGTGCAGCCCGCAGGCGGGCGCGGTCACGTTACCCAGTCTACGATCCTTCAGCGCCAGCAGCCTGGCGGGATAGGCTTCATCCTCGTCTCCCCGCCCGACCGCCACCAGCACGCCGGCGATATTGCGGATCATGTGATGCAGGAAGGCGTTGGCCTGGACATCGATCATGACCAGCGGCCCCAGGCGGCGCACCTCGATGAAATGCAGATGACGAACCGGCACCTTCGACTGGCAGCCGGCGGCACGATAGCTGGAGAAGTCATGTTCGCCGACCAGGGCTTGAGCGGCGCGATGCATGCGCTCGGCATCCAGCGGCTCCCGGCACCATGTCACGTTGTTCCGCTCCATGACCGGGCGCGTCGGCTGGTTGAGAATGAGGTAGCGATAGCGGCGGGCCAGCGCCGAGAAGCGGGCATGGAAGTCGCCGGCGACCGGCTTGAGCCAGCGCACCGCGATATCCCGCGGCAGCTGCGCGTTGGCGCCGAACAGCCAGGCTTTCTGGGTGCGCGCGACCGGCGCATCGAAGTGAACGATCTGGCGCGTGGCGTGAACGCCACTGTCAGTGCGCCCGCTGCAGAGTACCCGCACCGGCGTGGCGGCGATCTTGCTCAACGCCGCCTCGAGCGTTCCCTGGACCGATTGCGCGTGGCGCAAGCGTTGCCAGCCGCAGTAGTGCGTGCCGTCGTACTCGACGCCAAGGGCCAAACGGCCCGTCAGCGGCTGGTTGTCATCCTGCCGGGAGAAAAACGCCATCGAAACCTGTGCAGCCGAAAGTCGTTAGGGGCGCCCATTATCCCGATGCGACGACCGGAATTCCACCTCCTCGACGTCCCGGCCGGCGGGAACTTCGCGCCGGGGGCCGGAGGCGCCATCGCCCCGGAGCCTCGATGCGCTCCCAGCGATACCAGGATACCCAGGCGCGTCGCCCGCCAGGCCGATCCTGCTATCGTCTGCCCGGTTCTCGGGCGACTCCGGGGCCGGCCCCCTCGACCCCATGGCTCCGTTGCCGGATTCCCGTTTTCCCGAGGCTCCCGAAGGCCCTTTCGCTGGCTCCAGTGGGTGTGCCATGGTATCGAGAGACGGGGATTCCAGAGACGTGGATGCCAGAGAGAGCCCCGAGAAATCGGCGACAGGCTTGGCGGTGGAAGATGAGAGCGCGGCGTCCGCCCGCTCGGTCTCCAGCTCCAGCGTCGGCGCTTCGTAATCGATGCGGGCGACGAGCGGCGAGGCTGCCGACACGTCGAAGGCCTCTATCGCTTCGTCGTCGAACGACACCGACACGGCGTCCCGTCTCTCGGCTTCGGTTTTCCCCCAGCTGTCCTGGCGGTGGATCGCATCGGTATCGGAACGAGGGCCTCGCAGACGAGACGGGGGCGTTTCGGAAGTCGCGACGCCGCCGGCCTTATCCAGGTCTCCGTCGGAGAGCGTGTGCAGCGCCTGTGCCTCGAACAGCGCATCGACGTCCTCCACCTCCGCCAGCCACTCCCGGTCGCCCTCCTGCCCGATGCCATCGCCCGTCGCTTCTTGCCAGCTCTCTTCCACGTGGCGGGCACGGTAGTCGTCGACCAAGGCCTGCCCTTCCCGCCGCTGTTCGGGCGTGGCATCCGCGCCAAAGCCGGATAGCGCCACTTCCAGGGCGTCCATGTCCCGCAGCTCCCCCAGCGCTCTCAGCAGGCCCAGTCGAAGCTGGGCATCCTCCCGTTCCGCGAGATGGTGACGCAACCAGTCACGCGCCTCGGCATGGCGACCGTAGGCCATGTAGATGTCGGCCTGGCTGATCGAGACGGAATCGGCATCCCCGTCGCCAGCCGACGCCCGCCGAAGCGGGGACGCCTTCGCGGTCTGGCATTTCGCCCGGGCCCCCTTCGCCCTGCTCGGAGAGGCCTCGTCGGCGCCCAGGAGGCCTTCGCCTCCAGCCTGACGCCGTCGTCGCAGGAGGCCCCACAGCGCCAGCAGCACCACCAGCACGCCGCCGCCGATCCAGTCCAGGTGATCCACCAGTGCCCCTCCCATCGAGGCCGGCGGGACCGATGCGCGGGCAACGCCCGGGGAAGAGGCGGCCGGCATCGCTGTCTCGGCACCGGAAGCCACCTTGCCGGAGGCCACCGGCGTCGCTGACGATGCGGCCTCGGCCACCGCCGGATCGCTCACGGCAGAGGCCGTCCCGTCAGGCTGTTCCCCAACAGGCTTTTCCCCGTCAGGCTTTTCCTCGTCAGGCTGTTCCCCGGCAGAAGGCGATCCCGGCATGGGCCCCTCCCTCGGCGTCACAGCTCCCGCCGGCTGGTCAACGGATGGCGACGCCGTTGCCGCTAACGCGCCGCGCAGTTCGTCGCGCTCGGCTCTCAAGGCGTCGATGGTCTCCCGTTGCCGCTCGGTTGCGGCGGTCAACTCGGCCAGGCGTTGCTCCGGGGTGGCGGAGCGGGGGCCATCCATCGTCCCGACCCGGTGGGAGGCCGGCCGCTGTCCTGCGATATCGACGAGCGAGCGCTCTTCACCGGCCCGCCCCAAGAGCGCCCGCAAGCGGGTAACGGCGTCGCCACGGGATAGCCCGGCAACGACGTCGAGCGCGGGTACGGTCAGATCGACCCCGGCGCGCAGTCGGCCGATATCACCATCGATGAAGGCCGCGGGATTGGATTGAAAGAGTGCCACCATCAACGCCTGGCGACTGATGCCCGCGCGAGGCAGCAGCGAGGCCGCCAGGCCAGACAGTGAGTCGCCCGGCTGTACGCGCAGACGCGCAGGCCAGGCGTGAGGCGCTTCTATCGCTGTCCGCACCGGCATCGGCGCCGACAGGGGCGATATCGTCGCCTGCCCTGACGACACCGAGACATCGCCATCCAGCAGTGGCTGCGAACTGGCGTAGTCGACAGGATCGAACAGTAGCGAAACGCCCCGCTGCCACTGGCCGTCCGGCCAGGTCACCACCAGCAACAGGTCGAGGAAAGGTTCCCGCACCCGGCGCGGGCTGTCGAGCACCAACGTCAATTCGCCGTCCTGACGCACGGCCTTGGCCGATACGGTGTCGGCCAGTGCGTCGCGGGTCAGCCCCGCCTGGCGATAGGCCTCGGCGTCAGCGACGGCCACCGAAATCCGCGATACCGACAGGCCACCCGCATCAGTCAGGGGCAGTACCACATGCAGCGGGCGATTGAGGGGGGATACCTGCTGCGGATCGCCGACGCCGAGTGCCAGGACCGACGAGGCCACTGCGAGACAGAGTCCGCCGGCCATCATTGTGAGCCATCGCCGCATGGTGTCCTCGCCAACGCCTTGGAGTGAATCTCGATTCACTCATCGGCAACGGCGCATCGAACTTTAACATTCAGAAACATTACAGTTACCGAAATCGGATCGGCGACAAGCCAATCCCGGGGCCCGCCCCAACGCAAAAAGCCCCGCCGGCGTTAACCGACGGGGCTCGATAATGGTCTCGATCGAGACGCTATCGTGATTGGCGCGGGCTCACGCCTGCTCGCGAAGAATCTTGAGCATGCGCTTGAGCGGCTCGGCGGCACCCCACAACAGCTGGTCCCCGACGCTGAATGCGGTCAGGTATTCCCCGCCCATGGCCAGTTTGCGCAGTCGGCCCACCGGTACTGTCAGCGTACCGCTGACGGCCGCCGGCGTCAGATGCTGCAACGTGGCGTCCTTGTCATTGGGAACGACCTGGACCCAGTCGTTGTGCCTGGCCAGACGATCCTCGATCTCGTCGATGGGCACGTCCTGCTTGAGCTTGATGGTGAAGGCCTGGCTGTGAGAGCGCATCGCGCCGATACGCACACAGAGGCCGTCGATGGGAATCGGGTTGTTGCCGGTGGCGAGAATCTTGTTGGTCTCGACGCCGCCCTTCCACTCTTCCTTGCTCTGGCCGTTTTCCATCGCCTTGTCGATCCACGGCAGCAGGCTGCCGGCCAGCGGCGCGCCGAAGTTGTCGACCGGGAATTCGCCGCCGCGCATGGCGGCGGTAACATCGCGGTCGATGTCGAGAATCGCGCTCGATGGCGTGGCGAGATCGCGGGCCACGGCCGACTGCAGCGCGCCCATCTGCGACAGCAGTTCGCGCATGTGCTTGGCCCCGGAACCGGAGGCCGCCTGATAGGTCATGGAGGTCATCCATTCGACCAGACCGGCCTCGAACAAGCCGCCGAGGCCCATCAGCATGAGGCTGACGGTACAGTTGCCACCGACGAAGGTCCTGGCGCCCTTGGCGAGCTGGGCATCGATCACGTGACGGTTGACCGGATCGAGCACGATGGTCGACTCATCCGCCATGCGCAGGGTGCTGGCCGCATCGATCCAGTAGCCTTTCCAGCCCGCCTGGCGCAGCGGCTGATAGACCGCGCCGGTGTAATCCCCGCCCTGGCAGGTGACGATCACGTCCATCGCCTTGAGCGACTCGATGTCGTTGGCATCCTTCAACGCCGGCACGTCGACGCCGATGTCGGGACCGGCCTGGCCTGCCTGAGAGGTGGAAAAGAACACCGGCTCGAGCCCGGCGAAATCGTTGTCGTCCAGCATGCGCTGCATCAGCACGGAACCGACCATCCCGCGCCAGCCGACGAATCCGACTTTCAACATAGTTGGCGTACCCCGAAGCGTTTTTGAATGTCCTGAATCGACACGACGACCCGTTCGAGTCGTCGCATCCTGTCAATCTTGAAGGCGCATTATAGCGCATTGGTACAGGCCTGTTCGCGCCATACGCCGTGAGCCGCGTTGCTGCGTCGAACGCGCTCAGGCCTCGGCGAAGGCCGCCAGCACCGCATCGCCCATCTCGCTGGTGGAGACCTGACGGGTGCCCGGATAGGCGATATCGGCGGTACGCAGGCCCTGATCCAGCACCTTGCCGACCGCCCGCTCGATACGATCGGCAAGCTGGGGCTCGCTCAGCGAATAGCGCAGCATCATCGCCACCGACAGAATCGTCGCCAGCGGGTTGGCCAACCCCTGGCCGGCGATATCCGGGGCACTGCCGTGACACGGCTCGTACATGCCCTGCGGGCGCTCGTTGAGCGACGCCGACGGCAGCATGCCGATGGAGCCGGTGAGCATGGCGGCGGCGTCGGAGAGAATGTCGCCGAACATGTTGCCGGTCACCACCACGTCGCACTGCTTGGGCGCCCGTACCAGCTGCATGGCGGCGTTGTCGACGTACATGTGCGTCAACTCGACGTCGGGATATTCCGGCGCCAGTCGGTTCATCACCTCGCGCCACAGAATCGTGACTTCGAGCACGTTGGCCTTGTCCACCGAGCAGAGCTTCTTGCCCCGCTTCTGCGCCATCTCGAAGGCGACGCGACCGATCCGCTCGATCTCGGATTCGGCGTAGACGTAGGTGTTGAAACCGACCCGCTCGCCGTTACGCTCCTCGATGCCGCGGGGCTGGCCGAAGTAGATGCCACCGGTCAGCTCGCGCACGATCATGATGTCGAGCCCGGAGACCACTTCCGGCTTCAGCGTCGAGGCCTCGGCCAGCTGCGGATAGAGCAGCGCCGGGCGCAGGTTACCGAACAGGTTGAGGTTCTTGCGCAGGCCAAGCAGCCCCTTCTCCGGGCGCTTGCTCAGATCCTCGAGCGTATCCCATTTCGGCCCACCCACGGCGCCAAGCAGGATCGCATCGGCCGCCTTGGCTTTGGCCAGCGTCGACTCGGGCAGCGGGTGCCCCTCGGCATCAAAACCGGCACCGCCGACCAGCGCCTCTTCCAGCTCGGCGTCCAGGCCAGCTTCGCGGCACGCATTCAGTATCTTGACCGCTTCCGCGGTGATTTCCGGGCCGATGCCGTCACCGGGGAGAACCAGAATCTTCTTGCTCATGCATTGTCCTCAAGCGTGTTCCTTGATGTGTCACTTCGTGGCCCACAACACCAGCATGTCGGTCGTGAAGGAACCATCCTCACCGATCTCGAAGGCGTCCCGCACTTCCTGGCCGACTTGGCTCTGCAGGTGGCGGATCGCATCGCGCATCACATCCGGCGTGCGCATGCGCGCGATCCATGTCTCGAAATCCAGCCGCAGGCGCTGGCGCGAGCTGGCAGTCACCACCAGCCCGGCCTCGCCAACCATCTGCGCCCACTCACTCGGGGCGTAGTCGCGCACATGACTGGTGTCGCGCAGCATCTCCACGGTCTGCAGGAAGCTGTCGAAAAGCGGCTGTTCGGACGCCGCGACATCGATGAATGCCGCCAGGCCACCCGGCTTCAGGACGCGCCTCGCTTCGCGCAGCGCCAACCCGACGTCGCGCCAGTGATGCGCGGAGAAGCGACTGCACACCACGTCGAAACTGTCGTCCGCAAACGGCAGCGACTCGGCGACACCCTGCACCGTGCGAATGTTGCCGAAGCCGCGATCGCCGGCCGCTTCGCTCACCACCGCAAGCATTCGCGGCGACAGGTCGTAGGCCACGATCTCCACCGCCAGATCGGCCAGTTGGAAACTCACGTGACCGGCGCCACAGCCGAGATCCAGCACGCGGGGGACATCGATCGCGCCGACCCGCTCGCGCAGCTGGGCGAACTCCTGCCCTTGGGCGTGCACGCTGCTGCTCAGATAGGCCGCCGCCCGACTGCCGAACTGACGCTCGACCACGGCGCCGTGGTCGGCGTTGCCGCGGGGGTCAGGCATCGCGAAACAGCCACGGACGCGCGGCGCGATGACGACTTTCGAAATCGCGGATCGCGCCGGACTGCTCGAGGGTCAGGCCGATATCGTCGAGCCCCTCCAGCAGGCAGTGCTTGCGGAAGGCATCGACCTCGAACGGGATCGCCTCGCCGCTCGGCGTGATCACCCGCTGTCCTTCGAGATCGATGTCCAGACGATAGCCCTCGTTGGCTTCGGTCTCCTGGAACAGCCGCTCCACCGTCGCCTCGTCCAGAGCGATCAGCAGGATCCCGTTCTTGAACGAGTTGTTGTAGAAGATATCGGCGAAGCTCGGCGCGATCACCACGCGGAAACCGAAATCGTCCAGCGCCCAGGGCGCGTGCTCGCGGGAACTGCCGCAGCCGAAGTTACGCCTTGCCAGCAATACCTGCGCATCGCGATAGCGCGACTGGTTGAGCACGAAATCCGGATTGAGCGGCCGGCTGGACGCGTCCTGGCCCGGGTAGCCCTCGTCGAGATAACGCAACTCGTCGAACAGGTTGGGACCGAACCCGGTGCGCTTGATCGATTTCAGGAACTGCTTGGGGATGATCAGGTCGGTATCGACGTTGGCGCGATCCAGCGGCGCGACCAGACCCTGCAGACGTTCGAACTTCTTCATGCGCTCATCTCCCGTGCACTGTCCCGGTCATAGTCGTACTCGCGAACATCGACGAAATGCCCCTCGATGGCCGCCGCCGCCGCCATCGCCGGGCTCACCAGATGGGTGCGCCCGCCGTAGCCCTGACGACCTTCGAAGTTGCGGTTGGAGGTCGACGCGCAGCGTTCGCCGGCGCCCAGCTTGTCGGCGTTCATCGCCAGGCACATCGAACAGCCCGGTTCGCGCCACTCGAAGCCCGCCTCGACGAAGATCCTGTCGAGCCCTTCCGCCTCGGCCAGCCGTTTCACCAGGCCGGAGCCCGGCACCACCATGGCCAGTTGGATGTTGTCGGCGACCTTGCGACCCTTGGCAACCTTGGCGGCCTCGCGCAGATCCTCGATCCGCGAGTTGGTGCAGGAGCCGATGAACACCTTGTCGAGCTGGATGTCGGTGATCTTCTGTCCGGCCGACAGCCCCATGTATTCGAGTGCCCGGGTCATGCCCTGGGTCACGGTCTCGTCGGCGGCGTCGTTCGGATCCGGCACGCTCGCCGAGACGTTGACGACCATTTCCGGACTGGTCCCCCAGGTCACCTGGGGTTCGATCTCGGCGGCGTCGAGTTCGACGACCTTGTCGAAATGCGCGCCGTCGTCGGAAACCAGATCGCGCCAGGCTTCGACGGCGGCCGGCCACTGATCGGCAGCGGGGGCGAAGGGCCGCCCTTTCAGGTAATCGATGGTGTTGTCGTCCACCGCCACCAGGCCGACGCGGGCCCCGGCTTCGATCGCCATGTTGCAGATCGTCATGCGACCCTCCATGGAGAGATCGCGAATCGCGCTGCCGGCGAACTCAATGGCGTAACCGGTGCCGCCGGCGGTACCGATACGGCCGATGATGGCCAGCACGATATCCTTGGCGGTGACGCCGAGACCCAGCTTGCCCTCGACGCGCACCTGCATGTTCTTCATCTTCTGGGCGATCAGGCACTGGGTGGCGAGCACGTGCTCGACCTCGGAGGTGCCGATGCCGTGAGAGAGCGCCGCGAAGGCACCGTGGGTGGCGGTGTGGGAATCGCCGCAGACCACCGTCATGCCCGGCAACGTGGCGCCCTGCTCCGGCCCGACCACGTGGACGATGCCCTGGCGCTCGTCATTGATCCGGAACTCCTCGATATCGAAGCTCTCGCAGTTGGCATCCAGGGTTTCTACCTGGATACGAGAGACGTCGTCGAGGATCCCGGCGTTGCCGGCGCTGCGCTCCTTGAGCGTGGTCGGCACGTTGTGGTCCGGCGTCGCCAGGTTGGCGTCGCGACGCCAGGGTTTGCGGCCGGCCAGGCGTAGCCCCTCGAACGCCTGGGGCGAGGTGACCTCGTGCAGCAGGTGACGATCGATGTAGATGAGCGCCGACCCGTCGTCGCGCTGGGTCACCAAATGCTGCGCCCACAGCTTGTCGTAGAGCGTCTGGCTTGCCATGTCTGTTTTCTCCTCCGTCACACTGTCTGAAGCAGCTTTTGTGACGTAACGCTTGCGAATCGAGACGTCATGTGACGCCGCGAATGTTGGGTTAGCCAAGATACGGCGGCCGCATGCATAAAATCAATTCATCTTGATTATGCTTTGGATTCCATAACAGAATTAACGAATTCATCTGCCGGATCTCGACACATGGACACCCAAAGCCTGCAGGCCTTTATCGCGGTTGCCGACACGACCTCATTCTCGCAGGCCGGCGAGCAGCTCCACCTCACCCAGCCGGCAATCAGCAAGCGCATCGCCACGCTGGAGCACCAGACAGGCGCCAAACTCTTCGATCGCATCAATCGCCGGGTCAGCCTGACCGAAGCCGGGCGGCTGTTGCTGCCCCGTGCGCGCCAGATCCTGCAACTGGTCGAGGATAGCCGCCGCCAGCTGCACAACCTGAGTGGCAGCGTCGAGGGCAGCCTGACGCTGGCGACCAGCCACCATGTGGGTCTGCACCGGCTGCCGCCGGCCCTCAAGGCGTTTACCCAGCGCTATCCGGACGTCGATCTAGACCTGCGCTTTCTCGATTCCGAGCAGGCCTACCACGGTGTCATCACCGGGGAGATCGAGCTCGCCGTGGTGACGCTGTCGCCGCACCCCAACCCCCAGGTGGAGTCGGTGCCGGTGTGGATCGACCAGCTGCGCTTCGTCGCCGCGCCCGGACACCCGCTGACGACGCGTGGCGAGCTGCCGTTGTCGACGCTGGTGGACTATCCGGCGGTGCTGCCGGGTCCGCTCACGTTCACGCGCGACATCGTGGTGGATTCGTTCAATCGGGCCGGTCTGGCAATCGATGTGGCGCTCTCCACCAACTACCTGGAGACGCTGAAGATGATGGCCGGCATCGGGCTGGGCTGGAGCGTGCTTCCGGAGAGCATGATCGACGAGGAGATCGCGGTACTGCCGGTGGCGCACCCGCCCATCGAGCGACGGCTCGGGTATCTGGTCCACCGGGAGCGCACGCTCTCCAACGCCGGGCGCGCGATGATCGCGGAACTCGACGCGCTCAGGGCCGCCGAAGGCACTGGGAGCGACTACGCTTAGTCACACCCGCCCAGGGCACAATCAACCGCGGACTCGGATCAAGGAGCAGTCACCCATGGAGCAGGAAGACCGGGGCAGGTCCCGGGAATCGGCACGACAGCAGGACACGCCCTCAAGCACCCTGCGGCTGGGTCTGGTGCCGGCGCCGGAACTGCCGGAGCGGGTCGCCAGCCTCATCGCCGACGAGCTTCCCGAGCTGCTCGCACGCCATACCGACGATCGCCACCAGTGGCGGGTCGACTGCCTCACCGATCCGCTGATCGGCGCCGACGACTCGACCGCCGACGTCATCGAGCAGGCCGAAAGCATCAAGCGCGCCAACGGCTGGGATTACGTGGTCTGCATCACCGACCTGCCGCTGCTGCGTGGCGAGCGCATGGCGCTGGCGGAAGCCAGTGAAAACCTGGGCGTCGCAATCATCTCCCTGCCGGCACTGGGCATCTCGCCCCTCCGGCAGCGCCTGCGCGAGGCGATGCTGCACCTGGTCAACGAGATGCATCACGGCAGCGATCGCCGTGACCGTGAACGCCAGCAGCAGCACATGGACGACGGCCGTGAGGCCCGCGAGCAGAGCGGTATCCGTAACAGCAACTCCCGCGAGCTGATGGGCTCGCGGCTCTTCGAGCGCCTGGTGCCGATAGAACGTGTCACGCCGTCCGATGACAGCGAGAGGAACGTCGACGTCCGTTTCGTCAGTGCCACCAAGTGGCCGGGCTACGCCAAGCTGCTGGGCGGCATGGTGAGAGCGAACCGCCCCTGGACGATCCTGCCCGCGTTCCGACGGATCGTCGCGGTGGCCTTCGCCACCGGGGCTTACGGCCTGATTTTCCCGACGCTCTGGAAACTCAGCGCTGCCTATGAACTCTATCGCTTCGTCGCCCTGATGATCGCCGCGATCGTCGCCATGATCGTCTGGTTGATCCTCGATCACGGCTTATGGGAACCACAGCACTATACCCACAATGCCCGGCTGACCCGGTTCTACAACCTGACCACGGTCATGACGCTACTGGCGGGCGTGGCATGCTATTACGTCATCCTCTTCGCGCTGTTCCTGGTGGCGGTCGTACTGTTCGTACCCGCCAGCCTGCTGGAGTCGACGGTCGGCCAATCGGTCGGCTGGCTCGCCTTTCCGGCACTGGCGTGGCTGGCGACATCGGTGGCGACCGTGGCCGGCGCGCTGGGGTCGAGCCTGGAGAGTGACGAGACGATCCGCAGCGCCACCTATGGCTACCGCCAGCAGTTGCGCCAGCGCAAGGTCAAGGAGCGCCAGCAGCGAGACAGGCAGCAGGAGGATAAGGATTCATCGACGTGACGACCTTGTCGTACCAATAGCTCCGAGGAGCCCTCTTGAAAAATTTTGAACACAGAGGAACTCGGCGAGCGATGGTCGGGCAAGGCGCAACGACCGTAGGGAGTAACGGCCGAAGGCTGGCCCGAAGGGTGAGCGTAGCGAATCAAAATCGACGAGGCAGCGGAGTTTACTGGTGTCAATGAGCATGCCGAGTCGATTTTCGACGCTGCATGGCCGAGCGCAGCCAGTTCTCAGACAAGTCCGAGGCGCGGCGTGTCGACGCGAACGTCGCCGTTCTGGGCACGGTGGCGCAGCAGATGATCGATCAGCGTCAGCGCCATCATCGCCTCGGCGATCGGCGTGGCACGGATGCCGACGCAGGGATCGTGCCGCCCCTTGGTGACCACTTCCACCGGCTCGCCGTGCACGTCGATCGAACGCCCGGGCCGGGTGATGCTGGAGGTCGGCTTCAGCGCCAGATGCGCGACGACCGGCTGGCCGCTGGAGATGCCGCCGAGCACGCCGCCGGCATGATTGGAGAGAAACCCCTGCGGCGTCATTTCATCGCGATGCTCGCTGCCACGTTGAGCCACGACACCGAAGCCGTCGCCGATCTCGACCCCCTTCACCGCGTTGATGCCCATCAAGGCGTGGGCCAGGTCGGCATCCAGCCGGTCGAACACCGGTTCGCCCAGCCCCACCGGCACGCCCTCGGCGATGACCGTGATCCTGGCGCCCACCGAATCCTGGTCGCGGCGCAGCTGATCCATGTACGCCTCGAGTTCCGGCAGCTTGGCCGGATCCGGGCAGAAGAACGGATTGTCGTCCACGCCATCCCAGCTCTTGAAGTCGATCTCGATGGGGCCGAGCTGGCTCATGTAGCCGCGCACGCGGATCCCCTGCTGCGAGAGCCAGGCCTTGGCGATGGCGCCGGCGGCCACGCGCATCGCCGTCTCCCGGGCGCTGGAGCGGCCACCCCCCCGGTAGTCACGAATCCCGTACTTGTGGTGGTAGGTGTAGTCGGCGTGGGCCGGGCGAAACTGCTCGGCGATCTTGGAATAATCCTTGGAGCGCTGATCGGTGTTCTCGATCAGCAGTCCGATCGGCGTGCCCGTGGTCCTGCCCTCGAACACGCCGGTCAGGATCCTGACCTGATCCGGCTCCCGGCGCTGGGTGGTGTGACGCGAGGAGCCGGGCCGGCGACGATCGAGATCGACCTGCAGATCCGCCTCGCTGATCTCGAGTCCCGGCGGGCAGCCGTCGACGATGGCACCCAGTGCAGGGCCGTGACTCTCACCGAAAGTGGTGACGGTGAACAGTTTGCCGAAGGTGTTGCCGGACATGCGCGATCCTCAGGAAATGGGCGAAAGATTCAGGTTCAGGCCGGGCGGGACGCGGCGAAGTGGTCCGCGTAGGCATCGAGATCCTCGGCACCGAGCGCGAACACCCCCTCGCCGCCGCGCTCGAACTCGAGCCACAGAAACGGCACTTCGGGAAACGCCGCCTCGAGATGGCGCTGGGAGTTGCCGACCTCGACGATCAGCATACCGCCATCGTTCAGATAGGTCCGCGCCTCGCGCAGAATACGCCGCACAATGTCCAGGCCGTCTCGCCCGGCGCCCAGCGCCAGGTCGGGTTCGTGGCGATACTCCGCCGGCATCGCCGCCAGATCGCGACTGTCGACGTAGGGCGGATTGCTGACGATCAGGTCGTAGCGCTGCCCGGCGACGCCCTCGAACAGGTCGGAGGCCACGGCGCGCACGCGCCGGCCGACGTCGTGACGCACGATATTGGCTTTTGCCACCTCCAGCGCCTCCGGGCTGATATCGACCAGGTCCACCTCGCAGGTCGGCAGGTGGAGCGCGGTGGCGATGCCCATACAGCCGGAGCCGGTGCAGAGATCGAGCACGCGCGCCGGCGGCATCTCCTCGAACCAGGCCGAAAAGCCCTGTTCGATCAGCTCCGCGGTCGGCGAGCGCGGAATCAGCACCCGCTCGTCGACCTCGAACGGGAAGCCGGCGAAGAACGCCTCGCCGAGCAGATACGGCAGCGGCCGGCGCGTCTCGATCCGACTTCGCACCAGCGCGACGATACGTCCGCGTTCGACGCCCAGCAGGCGCGAGTCGAGCACCGCCGGATCGACGTCCCAGGGCAGGTGCAGCGCCCCCAGCACCAGCGCCACCGCTTCGTCCCAGGCGCTGTCGGTGCCGTGCCCGAAATGGAGACGGTGGGCGTGGAATTCGCTGGTTGCCCAACGCAGGCAGTCACGCACGCTGAACAGATCGGCAACGATGACATCGTCGGCTAGCGTCAAGGTCGACTGCAGAGGGGGCATGGACGGGGCTCGCATCTGACTGAAAAACGGACGACGATTGTACCCGCAAGGGTGCCGGGTTCACAGCCGGGCTGATTCATCACCAACCGGCCCCCACAGACAAGCCACGAAGCGCGGAATCGTTTACCCTTTGCGCCGCGAGACGATTCCAGCCGGCACGATGGCGGCAAGCAGAGGTTCCACGGTCATGACTCCAGGCGACGACGACGATCACAACGCGTTCCGCGAGGCGCTGAAAGCCGCCGGCGTCAGGCGGCTCAGCGTCAACCGGGCCGCCGTCGGCAAGCCACGTCGCAACGACATCAACGCCGACACCCGCCGCGAAGCCGCCGAACAGGCCCCGCCGGTCGTGCAGTCGCGGCTGTCCGACGGCGGCGTCGAGGCAGTCACGCCGCATCAGCGCCTGGCGTTCTCGATCCCGGACCTCCCGGCGAGAACCTTCGCGCAGCTCAAGCGTGGCCAGATCGGCTGGGAGGGCGGACTCGACCTGCATGGCTACACGCTCGACGAGGCCCGCCTGGAGCTCGAATCGTTCATCGACGATGCCATCGCCAACCGCACTCGCTGCGTGCTGGTAGTTCATGGCAAGGCGCGCGGCTATCGCGGCAGCGGCGCGGACTACCCGGTGCTCAAGAGCCACGTCAACGCCTGGCTCAAGAACTGGTCACGCGTGCTGGCATTCTGTTCGGCGAGCGACATCGACGGCGGCACCGGCGCGCTCTACGTCCTGCTGCGCACTCGCGCCGACTCGAAAAGCTAGTGTGGTGTCTCACAAATACCATCCCATAATATCGGTCCCTGGCGCCGCCATGCGGCGTTGCTCGTCGTTGCCATAGACCCCACTATGACGCCTCCTCGCGCCTTGCCTGGCAACGCCATGCATCCGATATTTCTTCGCGTTACTTGCGAGACACGACACTGGAAGATCACGTGGTGCGCCCCGAAGAGACTGGTTCACCGAGCGGGCCGGAGCACAAGGCGGCCGTGGCGCGTCTCCTTCAACCGTGCCGCTTGGGCGACGACAACGGTAGTGGCAGCCGCCCCTGGGGGTCGCTGCTACTGGAGGGATGGCGGCGGCCGTCGACCGGCTCGCCCGCCACCGTCGTGCGGTCGCGCTGGCGCTCATGGCGGTCCAGGGCCTGGGCGGTGAGATAGCGCCCCAGTTCGATCAGCGCCTCCGCCCGATGGAACTCGTAGGCACCGCAGACGCTCTTGGGAACGTCGATCAGGATGTCGGGCGGATAGCCGGCGATCTTGTACTTGGCCAGCGCGGCCTGGGTGATATCGAACGAGGCCAGCATCATGTCCAGCTTGCTCCAGGCGCGCTCGGTCTGGCTCGACCAACTGACGTTCTCGGACGCCTCCTCCTCTTCGCTGAACGACGACACCATGCCCTGCACCCGCGTGCGCACGTTCTTCAGCCAGCCGCTGAAGCTCTTGCCCTCGGCCTCCCGCTCGATCTCGCGGGCGTGCTCCTGGGCCGCCTGATCGGGCGGCAGCAACTCCTCCAGCGTTACCGGCCGCGGCGTCTGGGCGGTGGCGTTGACCGCCAGCACCAGATCCGACTCCACCGACACCGTGGGGATGATCGGGAGCGGGTTCAGCAGCCCGCCGTCGACCAGCACGTGGCCGTTTTCCTGCACCGGAGTAATGATCCCCGGGACCGCGATCGAGGCGCGGATCGCCCGCAGCAGCGGCCCGCTCTGAAACCACACTTCGCGCTGCCGACCCAGGTCCGTCGCCACGGCGGTGAACGGCATCGGCAGATCCTCGATGCGGATGTCACCGACCAGCGATTCCAGCTTGGTCATCACCTTGCCGGCGCGCATCGCGCCCATGGCGCTCCAGGTGATGTCGACCAGCCGAAGCACGTCGAAATAGTCGAGCTGACAGACCCAGTCGCGATACGCATCGAGCTTGCCGGCAGCATAGATTCCGCCGATCAGGGCACCCATGGAGCAGCCGGAGATCGAAGCGATCTCGTAG
>NZ_CEXLVS010000082.1:0-15951 GCF_982684285.1 Salinicola sp.
ACGAGATGCTGTCGAAGCTGGACGTGATCGACGGTGGCGATGCGCGGTAGTGAATTCGCCGAACTGCAGGCGTTTCTCGCCGTTGCCGAGCAGGGCAGTTTCGTTCGCGCGGCGGAGGCGCTGCAGGTCTCGCCATCGGCCCTGAGCCAGACCATCAAGGGGCTCGAGGCGAGGCTCGACGTCCGGCTGTTTCATCGCACCACCCGCCGGGTCGGGTTGAGCCAGGCGGGGGAAAGGCTGCTTGCCCGCCTGAAGCCGGCGGTCGAGGAGGTCGAAGCGGCCGTCGCGGATGCCGCCGAACTCGGTGAGCGACCCCAGGGCCGACTGCGCCTTCACGCCTTCCGGGTCGGTTACCAGCTCTACCTGTCACCTCTGCTGGCCCGCTTTGCCGAGGCGTATCCCGATATCGAACTGGATCTGACCCTGGACGATCAGCCGGTCGACATGATCGAAGCCGGCTTCGACGGGCGATCCGGCTCGGCGAACTGCTCGAGCAGGACATGATCGCGATGCCGCTGGGCGCGACCCTGCGCCACTGCGTGGTCGCTTCACCGGCGTACGTGAAGCGCCACGGCAAACCCAGGACGCCCTCCGACCTGCATCGGCATCGCTGCATCAATTGGCGCTGGCCTGGGCAGATGCATCCGTATCAATGGGAGTTTCATCGCCACGGCGGCTGGTTTCGGGTCGCCGTCCATGGCCCGCTGATCGTCAACGATCTGAGAGCCATGCTCGAGGCTGCGATCAACGGCGTCGGCATCGCCTTCACCGTCGATGCCTGGGCTGCCCCGTTGATCCGCGAGGGGCGTCTGGTGACCATGCTCGACGAGTGGTGCGCGCCGTTCGATGGGTTCTACTTCTGTTACCCGCGTCAGCGTCACCACCTGGCTGCGATGCGGACCTTCATCGACTTCCTCAAGCGGAACGCCTGAGCCGCGACGCCCTGGTCAGGCCTTCGCACGGGACGCCCTGTGCAAGGGCAGACGAAGCGTGGCGATCAGACCCTGGGGCTGGCGGTTGGCGAGGGTCAACTCGCCGCCGTGGAAATGCACGATGGAACGGCTGGCAGCCAACCCCAGGCCGTATCCGCCGGTGTGGGGATTGCGTGACGGCTCCACCCGGTAGAAAGGGTCGAACAGCCTTGGCAGGCTCTCTGGCGGCACGCCGGGCCCCTGGTCCTGAACGGTAATGACGACATCGCGAGGGGACACCTTCAGATTGACCTCGGCATGGCCGCCGTACTTGACGGCATTGTCGATCAGGTTGGTCAGGGCTCGCGTCAAGGCCAGAGGCTGACCGTCGTAGACGACGCGATGTCCCGGCCGGAAGCGAACCTCCTTGCCGGTGTCCCGGAAGTTGTCGATGACCGTGTGGAGCAGTTCACCAAGCTCGAAGCGGGTCATTTCTTCGGGTTGGGACTCCAGTTGAAAATACGACAGGCAGGATTGGACCATGGATTGCAGTTCATCGATGTCGGCCATGATCTTGTCGCGTTGCCGTTCGTCGTCGACAAGCTCGCTGCGCAGCTTGAGTCGTGTCAGAGGCGCCCTGAGGTCATGGGATATCGCCGAGAACATCTCGATACGGCCGTCCAGCAACCGCTGGATCTGGACCTGCATGGCGTTGAATGCGGATAGGGTCTCTCGGATTTCGATGGGTCCACGGACCGCCAGTGGCTGGGTTCGAGCGCCGACGCCGAAACGTTCGACGGCATTCGCGAACGAGCGTAGCGGCCTGGCCACTCTCAGGCCAAAAAACCAGGAAATGACGACGGTAGAGACAAGTATGAAAAATCCGGTGACCAGCGCCCGTGATGTCGAGCTAAGCCCCCAGAGTTTCGAGGGAGTATCGAACATCACCCAGGAGTGATCCTCGAGCCGAATCGCGATCGCATAGAACCGTTTCTCGGGTGGGGGTGACGAGATTTCCCACCCTTCGTCTTTGGGGTCTACGGTCAGGATTTCACTACCGGGATAACCCAGTATTCTTCTGATGTCAGGCCATGAATCGGTGTCGTCGTTCTTTTCCATCCTGGGTATGGGAAGAGCGTTGCGGTCGGAAAACCAGCTGACGTTTATTCCATTACCCGACACCTTGTCTTCGATGGACTTTCGTTGAGAGGGCGATAAATGGTTGAACGTCTTGGCAATGCTGGCTGCCACCACGAGCTGGTCGATGTCCTGGATCGGCGGGTTGGCCCAGGTGCCGGAGAACCTGAGGAAGGTAAGGTTCATGATCAGGGCGATCAGTATGGCAACGATGACGTTGAGGATAAACCAGCCATTGAGACTGCCGATGAAACGATGTCTCGTGGTCATGACTTGTGGACCGCTGGCGAGAACAGATAGCCCATGCTGCGCACCGTCTTGATGATCTCGGGCCGTCGGGGATCGGCCTCGATCTTGCGGCGCAGCCGACTGACAAGAACATCGATGCTTCGGTCGAACACCTCATGAGCCGAGCCCTTGGTGTAATCCAGGAGCTGATCGCGCGATAGCAGTTGGCCCGGATGACTGAGAAAGGTCATCAGCAGCGCGAATTCTCCACCGGATAGTGGAATCAAGGTGTGATCTGGGCGGCGTAACTCCCGGCGTGCGACATCGAGCCTCCAGTGTCTGCACTGCAGCGAGGCAGGCGATGATTTGTGGCTGTCATACCGTTCCGATACCCGTCGGAGAACCGCGCGAACTCTCGCCAGAAGTTCTCGTGGTTCGAAGGGTTTGGTAACGTAATCATCGGCTCCCAGTTCCAGTCCGATGACCCGCTCCGTCGTTTCCGATACCGCCGTCAACATGATGACGGGTATCGAGGACTTTTCCCTCATTCTGCGACAAATGCTGATGCCGTCTTCGCCAGGAAGCATGATGTCGAGAATGATGATATCGAACGCGGATTCTGCCAGTTTCCGATCCAGTTCCTGACCGGATGAAGCGGTTTCTATCTCGATATCGTAGCGACCGAAGAAGGTCATCATGAGTTCGAGAAGGTCGATGTCGTCATCGACGACCAGGATCCTCGTCATCGCCTATGCCTCTGGGTTCTTTTTCCTGCCCATCGCCGGGCCAGCGTCAAATGTATCGCTTCGTGACCAACATGTCTGCTCGGAAACACTCCAGAGATAACCCGGAAAGATCGTCGTGCCACTATTCATTCCAACACGATTTTACGGCTTCGTGTCCAGTCATCTTTGTGGTGGAGCAGAACAATGTACGATCGATCCAGCTCGGGGTTTTCCTATTTGTCATTGTCTGCGATGGGCGCTTTCGCGGTACTGTGGGCGCCTGGCATCGCGGCGCAGGACGAACCGGTCGGCGATGACGGTGCCCGCCAATGGCGCCTAGGGGTGATGGGATCGATTTCCGATGATGCCTATGCGGGCGCCGATGAGAGCACCAGCGTTCTACCGCTGATCTATTTCGATGGCCGGCGGCTGTTCTTTCATGCAACGGAAGGTGGTGTCCACCTTTACCGTAGCAAGGCCTTCACGCTGGATGCCTTGCTGTCGCTGGGCGGACAGGAGATGGACCCGGACGATCTCGGACGACGGGAGCTGGCGGCAGCCGGTGTCGATCGAGATCGGCTGGATGACCGCGACCGCAGCTATTACGCCGGCCTGGCTGCTGCCTGGCGTGGGCAATTCGGTGTGCTGGGCGCCCAGGCGCAGACGGACATTTCGGGCAACGCTGAGGGTGAGCGCTACCGTGGCTACTACGCCTATCCTTGGCAGACAGGGAGCGTGCTAATCACCCCCAGCCTGGGGGTGACCTATCTCTCCGGAAAGGTCACCGATTACTATTTCGGGGTCGATACCGATGAGAGCCTGAATGGCAGTTACGCCTATTATCCCGATGCCGCGCTCGTTCCTGGTGTCGGCATCGATCTTGCCTACTCGCTGAATCGCGACTGGGCCGTCTACGCAGGCGTGGACTACCAACACTATCCCGACGACATCGCCGACAGCCCACTGATCGAGGACGACCATGCCGTTTCCTTCAAGAGCGGAATCAGCTACTCGTTTTGAGGGGGAAGGGCGGTATCTGCTGTCGATGGCGCCCTCGGAGGCCCTCGATCTTCCCGTCGAGGTCATGCCGGGTAACCGCTTGTTGGCCCTGCGGTGTCCCGATCCGGCGCATAGCCCCCGGCTCTGCTTCGCCCATGTGGAGCTGGGCGACCGGCGGCCGGGTTCAGGAGCAGGCGACGAATGTATCGTCAGCATGGATCTGCATCGCGCCTGCCTGGCCCCGTCGCTTGGCATCTCCCTGGCCTTGAGGCGGTGTGCCTTTCCCGTCGACGATGCCGGCGACTTCAGTTTCGGCCCCAGGGGCGGGATGGGGAGGAGACCGGCTTCGGTATGTCCTTCGCCCTGCTGGGTCGGCGGCTTCTGGCGCCAAGGTCCTCATCGGCCGGTCGCCACCATCCTGCGGGAAACCGCCGATGCCGATGCCGATACCGGGTTCGGGACGAGCTCCGTGCCGTTGATGCTGGGGAACGATGATCTGGCCTGGTGGCTCGATCCGCACCTCGTCGACCGCACGCAGCTTCTTCGGCGGTTGTCGAGACGGCGAGGCCCCGAGGGGTGATCGATTCCCGGGCTCGTCGTCGCTTTTGTCCAATTATGTCTGTCCAGCTTCATAACTCATGAATATATTCTCCGATTATCGTTTTACCCTCACTCAATAGACTGCTCCTCGTCGGTCGTGCCGTTGCACGACCCTTCACGATACGAGGTAGTCACCATGACGGATCTTGAAAACAAGATCATTCTGATCACCGGCGCGAGTAGCGGCATCGGCGAAGCCACCGCCCGTTATCTGGGGGCACGGGGGGCTCGACTGATGCTGGGGGCGCGTCGCGTCGACCGGCTCGAACGTCTGGCCGACGAGATACGAGAGGGGGGTGGCGAGGCCAGCTGGCGCCAGCTCGATGTCACGTCCATCGATTCCATGCGGGGTTTCGTCACCGCAGCACAGGAAACCTATGGCCGCGTCGATGTCATCATCAACAATGCCGGCGTCATGCCGCTCTCCAAACTCGAAGTGCTCAAGCTGGACGAGTGGAACCGGATGATCGACGTCAACATTCGTGGTGTCCTTCACGGTATCGCGGCTGTGCTACCGGTCATGCAGGACCAGAAGGCGGGGCAGATCATCAATCTCTCCTCCATTGGTGGACATGCGGTCTCGCCCACCGCGGCCGTCTACTGCGCGACCAAGTTCGCCGTGGAGGCGATCTCCGAAGGGCTGCGTCAGGAGGTGGGGGGCGACATCCGCGTGACCGTGATCAGTCCCGGTGTCACCGAGTCCGATCTTGCCGATTCGATCACCGATCCGACCGCCCAGGAGACGATGCGAACCTTCCGCCAAGACGCCATACCGGCCGAGGCCATTGCCCGATCGATCGCCTTCGCCATCGAACAGCCGGCCACCGTCGATGTCAGCGAAATCATCGTGCGCCCCACCGCCAGTCCCTACTGACCGTGGCCGCTGGATCGGACACCTGAAATGGAGGATGCGAGATGACGTTGACGACACTGGGTTCATCATGTTGCTACGGGGCACTATGGCTCTCGGCGGCGCTGTTCGCTCTCGAACCGGTGCATGCCGCGAGCGAGCGGGAACGCCTGGAGGCGGGAAGGGAAGTGATCGAGCGCCTCAACCAGGGGCAGCCCCAGCCCGCGCTGGAGGCCATGCGCGAGGAGTTTCCCTTTCTCGCCGATGCCACCCAGGGCTATGCGCTGGGTGAGGTGTGGGGCCGCGAGATACTGGATGATCGCACTCGTCAGCTGATCACTGTCGGTGTCTTCGCCGCTCTCGGCCAGCCTGACTACATGAAGATTCACGCCGGTTACGCCCTGAATGCCGGTGTCAGCGAGGAGGAGTTGAAGGAGGTCATCTACCTGACGACCGTGCATGCCGGGTTTCCGCCGGCGATCGCAGCATCCACCGCTCTGGCCGAGCTGTTCCAGGAGCGGCGCCAGCGTGCCGAGGACGGTTCATGACCGGCCGCGTCCGCTGTTTCCGTGGCTACCGGAAAACGTGCATCGGCATCTTCGCTGCCGTGCTCGGCTTCTTGGTGGCCCAGGCATCCGCAGAGAATCACGGGGGAGTCACCGACATGACAGATCGATCCTACGTTGGCTTATGGGCGACGGCAGACGGCCACGTCCGCCACGAACTGCTACCGAATGGCCGTTACGACGAGGCCAGGGGGACGCGGGAGAGTGCCTACCAGGGCCGCTACGAAATCACCGGGGACCACATCGAGTACTGGGACGACACGGGCTTTACCGCCGATGGCGATTTCATCGATGGTGTTCTGCATCACGGTGGGATGGTGCTGTATCGGCAGGAGGCACCGCCAGGAGCGAGATAGAGCGGCGCAAAACGAGGCGTGAACCTATCGCCCGCCCAGGTTCAGCCAGGGCGGGCGATGTTCTTGCCGAGAACGGCGAGCGCGGTCAGCTATCGCTGATTTCCGGCTCCGACTTCGGTACGGGTGTCGTGGTCAGGTCCGGCTCGCTCAGCTCCAGCAGCTCGCGTGACATGGCGCGAACGTCGTAGAGCAGTTGCGGGTTGTCGGTCAGTGCCTTGCCATAGGAGGGAATCATCGACTTCAGCTTGGCCTGCCACGCTTCGCTGGCCACCTGATCGGGGAAGACCCTCTCGAGCAGGGTGAGCATGATCGACGGTGCGGTGGATGCGCCCGGCGAGGCGCCCAGCAGCGCGGCGATGGAGCCTTCCGCACCGGTCACCAGCTCGGTGCCGAACTGCAGGGTGCCGCCCTTGCCCTCGATATCCTTGATCGTCTGCACCCGCTGGCCGGCGGTCCACAGCTTCCAGTCGTCGCGGTTGGCCTCGGGATAGTAGTTCTGGAGCTCCTTGAACTGGCCGCTTTCCGACATGCGAAGCTGGCTGATCAGATATCGCACCAGATCCAGGTTGTTGATGCCGACCTTGGTCATCGGCCACAGGTTATTGGGCGTGATCGAGCGCACCAGGTCGGTCCAGGAGCCGTTCTTGAGGAACTTGCTCGAGAACGTCGCGAACGGGCCGAACATGATCGCCGGGATGCCGTCGAGGATGCGCTTGTCGATGTGCGGTACCGACATCGGCGGCGAGCCGGCGGGCGCCAGCCCGTAGACCTTGGCGTCGTGCTTGGCGACCACTTCCGGATTGGTGGTGTAGAGGAACTGGCCGCCGACCGGGAATCCCCCGTACATCCGGGCTTCGGGAATGCCGGATTTCTGCAGCAGCGGCAGCGCCGCGCCCCCGGCACCGATGAACACGAAACGTGCATTGACGCTGCGCTCGTTCTCGCCATCGCTGGTGTTGGCCACGGTGACTTTCCAGCTGCCGTCCGCGTTGCGCTTGAGGTCGCGCACCTGAGTATTGACGGAGAGGTGGAAGTTATCGCGGCGGGCCAGCGAGTTCATCATCTGGCGGGTGATCTCGCCGAAGTTGACCTCGGTGCCGATGGGCATGCGGGTCGCGGCCACGGGTTCGTCGGTATCGCGCCCCGTCATGACCAGCGGGATCCATTCCGAGATCTTCTGCGGATCCTCGGAGTACTCCATGCCGGCGTAGAGCGGGCTTTCCCGCATCGCCTCGAAGCGCGTCTTCAGGAATGACACGCGCTCGCCGCTCCAGACGAAGCTCAGGTGCGGCACGGTGTTGATGAAGGAGCGCGGGTTGGCCAGCACGCCTTCTCGCACCTGGCTGGCCCAGAACTGGCGTGACACCTCGAACTGCTCGGTAATGCCGATGGCGCGCTTGATGTCGACGCTGCCGTCGGGCTGCGGCGAGGTGTAGTTCATCTCGGCAAAGGCCGAGTGGCCGGTGCCGGCATTGTTCCAGACGTTGGAGCTCTCTTCGGCAGCCTTGTCCAGGCGCTCGTAGAGGTGGATGGTCCAGTCGGGTTGTAGTGACTGGAGCAGGGTTCCCAGGGTGGCGCTCATTGTGCCGCCGCCGATGAGAACGACGTCGACGTTTTGGGTCTCGCCGGATTCGGCGCCAGTCTGGGTCTGCAGGCTGGAGACGAATGTCATGCCGTGACGCAATTTCATGAAGGTTCTCTGTCTGATGGATACGGACAGGCGCGAACGCGACTAGGACGACAGTTTAATGAGGTCGCGGCGTTAGTGCCATGATTATGACAGAGGCAGCGCGAGGGCACTGGCCACATTTACCTCTATTTATCGTTCAAAAACGGGTAGTTGTCCTGCATTGGCGGATTTTTACAACATTGAAAGGAATCGGCGACGCCAGCCCTCGGGAGAGGGTAGGATATCGCCGGCCCGCGCACTGCTTGCGGCATCGGTTTCGAAGCGTCGACATACCGGGTCACCGCGCCCGGATGAACGGCCCGAATCCCTCACACGTCGAGGACTCTCATGAGGCGTCAGTCGGTAAGTTTTCTCACGCTCGCGTTGGCGGCTTCGCTGACCGCTGGCTGCGCCCAGCAGAGCGCACGTCCCACCTCGGAGCCAACGGCTTCCGGCTCGCGCGTGACCGAGATCCGTTACCGGGTCGGGCCCTGCCACGGCACTTGCCCGGTCTATCAGGTCGAGCTCGACGACGCGGGTACGACGCGATTCGTCGGTGAGCAGTTCACCGCCATCGAGGGCGAACGGGTTCGCGCCAATGATCCCGAACGTTTCACCCGGGTCCTGGATCGGCTCGCCGCTTGGCAACCGGCCATGGGGATGACGGTGGAAACTCCCACCTGCGGCCCGCGGGCGACGGATATGTCCCACTACATCGTGACCTGGACGAACGGCGATGGCGAAGTGGCGGTGCTGAAGCACGACAGTGGCTGTCGCTCGGCAGATGCCCGCCTGTTGACGGAACGCCTCCGTTCCCTTCCCCAGGCGTTGGGTATCGAGGCGTGGGTGGGGCGTTGACCGGCAGACGGCGATGCGAGCGGTTCGACCATTTTGTGCTTGACTGACGACTATTCGTTTAGCATGCTAATAAGGCGTCGCGACAAAACGTCGCAGGACGCTCTATTGCCGAAGGAGTGGTTATGAAAGCGTTCAACAAGCTGTTTTCGATGTTGGCCGCTATCGTCGTCTCCGCCGTACTGCCGTTTTCCATGGCAGCGGAGAGCGAAGCTAGCCAGCACCAGAATTCCTATAGCGGTAGCAATGTCACCACCTCCGTTACCAGCGAGAGCAAGCAGGACGACGAGTCCGCCTGAAGATGACGGGCAGGCGTCCGTAGTGAGGTAATGAAGCGGTGAAGTCGTGAAGCGGTGAAGTCGTGAAGCGGTGAAGTCGTGAAGCGGTGAAGTAAAAAGCCACGAGCGAGCATCACGCGTGACCAGGAGGCCCCGGCGTCGATACGACGCCGGGGCCTCTTCGTATCGGGACCGGCTCGCCGTGACGTGCAGAACCCTCGTCATCTGCACAACGGAGGCGGGCTCTTGGGGCTAAAGTCGGCTGGCAGAGGATACCTCTGCGGGCGAGGATGAAGCTCACTTTCCGACCGGAGCCGAGTCCATGCCTGTCTACGCCTATTTCGATGCGGTGCCGAATCTGCCGGACCGGAATCGTTACTGGGTCGCGCCCAGTGCTCACGTCATCGGTCAGGTCGAGCTCGAAGAGGATGTGGGGATCTGGTTCAACGTGGTGATCCGCGGCGATAACGAGCAGATAGTGATCGGTGCAGGCAGCAATATCCAGGAAGGCTGCATGCTGCATACCGATCCCGGTTTCGTGCTGCGCGTCGGCCGTGGCTGTACCGTCGGTCATCACGCGATCCTGCACGGCTGCACCCTGGGCGACAACACCTTGGTCGGCATGGGGGCCACCGTGCTCAATGGCGCCCAGATCGGCAACAACTGTCTGATCGGCGCCAATGCGTTGGTGACCGAGGGCAAATCCTTTCCCGACAACTCGCTGATCGTGGGCGCACCGGCGAAAGCCGTGCGTACGCTGGATGATAAGGCGGTCGAGGGGCTGAAAGCGTCGGCAGCGCACTATGTCGAGCGCTGGCAGGCGTTTTCCCGCGGACTGAAACGTCTCGACGTCGATTGAGACGCCGCCAGACGAGACGCCACTGAGATCCTTCTGAATACCGATATCGCCGGTTGGTGCCATCTTCCGGTCGACGCTTCGGAACTGTCCCGACCCCCGCTATCGACGAGGGTTTTGTGTTTTACCGCTACGTCGTGATTTACCGCTACATTGTCGAAAGGACGAGACAATCACGTTCAAGGAGCGAGCATGACGAGCGACTACACGACCGATGAGCCCAGCCGCAGTTCGCTTTACGACATTCGCGGCCCGGCAGTCGTCGAATTCGGCGCCCCTTGGTGCCCTTGGTGTCAGGCCGCCCAGCCGCTGATCGCGAAGGCGCTCGAAGGGCTCGATGACCTGCCGCACTTCAAGATCGAGGATGGCAAGGGGCGACCGCTGGGCCGCGCCTTTCGGGTCAAGCTGTGGCCGACGCTGATCTTTCTGCGTGATGGCGAAGAGGTCGCTCGCTGCGTCAGGCCGGAGTCTGCCGAGCCCTTGCAGCGGGCGTTGGCGGAAATCGCCGCGTCATCGTGAGAATTTCCACTACGCTTGGCGTTTTCCAGCCGTTTTGATGGATCGAGAGGGGAAGACACTTGGCCGCAGGCAGCTTACTGACATTACTCGACGATATCGCCACGTTGCTCGACGACGTTTCTCTCATGACCAAGGTCGCCGCCAAGAAAACGGCGGGGGTACTGGGTGACGATCTGGCGCTCAACGCCCAGCAGGTCACCGGCGTTCGTGCCAACCGCGAGCTGCCGGTCGTATGGGCGGTGGCAAAAGGGTCGCTGCGCAACAAGCTGATCCTGGTGCCGGCGGCGCTGCTGATCAGCGTGATAGCGCCTTGGTTGATCACGCCGCTACTGATGGTGGGCGGTACGTTTCTCTGTTACGAAGGGGCGGAAAAGCTGGCCCACGAGTTCCTGCACGGTGGGGCAGAGGCGAGCAAGCAAGACGTTCGAGCTGCCGCGCAGTTGAAGTCGAAAGAGGAGCGCCTGGCGTTTGAGAAGGACAAGATCAAGGGCGCGGTCCGTTCCGACTTCATCCTCTCGGCGGAAATTATCGCCATCACGCTCGGCTCGGTGGCCAGCGCCAGCTTCATGCAGCAGGTCGCGGTACTGGCGGTCATCGCCGTTGCCATTACCGCGGCGGTCTATGGCCTGGTGGCGGGCATCGTCAAGCTCGACGATCTTGGGGTCTATCTCACCGAGCGTGCGACCCAGTTCGCCCAATCGACCGGCCGCGCCATCCTGTGGGCGGCGCCCTATCTGATGAAGCTGCTGTCGATCGTCGGCACCATCGCGATGTTCCTCGTCGGCGGCGGTATCCTGACCCACGGCATACCCTTCATTCACCACGGTATCGAGGATATCGCCGAAGTCCCCGGCGACATTCCCGGCGTCGGGGCGATCGTTCAGCCGCTGACACCGATGCTGTTGAATTTCGGTTTCGGTCTCCTGGTCGGCGCGCTCGTGCTCGGGGTGGTCCTGCTGATCAAGAAGCTCCGATCCGGTGGCGGCCATTGACCCGGGCGGTAGACGGCTCGCGCCAGGATCAGTCGGCCAGCAGCGCGCGCTCCAGGGCGAACACATGGGCGTCCTCGAACCCCAGCTCGCGCAACGCGGCGGCCAGATTGAGCAGGTAGTCGCGATTGGGACCGCTGGGACCGTGGGATTCGGCGATCTGGCGCGCGATGGCCGCTTCATCGGCGGGACCGAGATAGGCCGCGTTATCCTCCCCCGCCAGATAGACGACGCCCTCGACCCGTTCGCTGCCGGCCGAGGGCGTGTCCTCGAAGGTCATCTCGGTTACCACGCGCAGGTAGCCGTTCTTCTCGCGAACATCCAGCGGCTCGAACACCCGGGGCGGGATGCGGTAGGCCATGCCGTGGCAGACGGCGTCGTCGTCCGGTACCAGGGTTACCACTCTTCCCGGCGCTTCCGGCGTGCCGCGGTGGTCGTGGGAGCCCTGCCAGAAACGACGCGTCCAGCCGCGAATCGATGCCGGCCGGCGCTCCAGATAGTCGAAATCCGCCTTCCAGATCAGCGAGCCGTAGCCAAACAGCCATACCGATTCGTGATTGTCGAAATAGTTCATCCGGCGGTTGTGGGCGGTGGTGTCGAAAGACATGGGACTCCATTGCAGAACGCTGGCGAATGGGCAATATGCGGTGGCAGGGGAGACATCTCAAGGCCGCCTCTCGCGCCAGGCGCGATCGAATGCGTCACCTGACGATTTGACAGCGGGCCCGGTGCTGCCATGTTGAGAGCTGGTACTGCTTCGAGGAGCCATCATGGCCAGTCAGAAACGGATCATCGAGGCGCTGATGCAGCGTCACGGCCGAACCTTTGCCAGCGAACTCGGTGTCGACCTGCGCAAGAACACGCCGTCGCCGCTGTTCCGCCTGCTCTGCTACTCGCTGCTGACCAGCGCGCCGATCAGCGCCGATCTGGCGATGCGGGGCGCCAGGGCGATGGCCGCCGCTGGCTGGACGACGCCGCGGAAGCTGCAGGCGAGCGACTGGGCAAGCCGGGCGCGAGTGCTCAACGAAGCCGGCTACGCTCGCGTCGACGAGAAGACGGCCACGCAACTGGCCGACATGAACGCCGAACTGCTGGACACCTACGCAGGTGACCTGCGCAAGCTGCGAGAGGCGGCGGCGGGCAGCCCGAAAGCCCTGCGCAAGCGGCTCAAGGCGTTCAAGGGAATCGGCGGCACCGGTGCCGATATCTTCCTGCGCGAGATACAGACGGCATGGGATGAATGCTATCCCTACGCCGACAAGGCAGCGCTCTCCGCCGCCGACAAGCTGGGGCTCAAGGCCGATGCGGCGAAGCTCGCCGACAAGGTGTCGCACGAGGATTACCCCAAGCTGATGGCCGCGCTGGTTCGCTGCAAGCTGGCCAAGGATACCCAGGGCGTACTGGAAGCGGCCAAAGCCTGATCGCCTACCACTGGCGCTTGGGGTCGCTCAGCCATTTGCCCACGGGCCCGATGCCGTCGGTGCACCAGGGCTCGCTCAACCGGGTGATGAAGAAGCGGGTCTGCTTGCCGAATGCCCGACTCAACCGGGAGCGCAGAAACTCTACCGGATCGGTCGATTCGATCAGCCACGTCGTGCGAAACAGCGCGATGGATTCGAATCTCCGGAGCATCGACTCCAGGCGATGACGATCCATCCTCCCCAGCGGCCTGTCGAAGGTCAGGCAGTAGATACCCATGGCGTGCTCCTTGCTGCCGAATTACGCTTTGTCTGAAAATGCCTGCGCTCAACCATACGGCGTTAAAAATCGGCTGGTGCGCCAGCCCGGGGTCAAAATGCTCATTTACCCCGCGTAAACTGGAGCGCCAGCCCGGTCCTTTTTTCGCCGATTTTTGCCTTGTCTGGCTATCGCTCGTCGACTTTTCAGACAGAGCTTAGCCAGATCCAGTTCAGGGTAGCCCGTCCTGGGAGCGATTGTCCTTATCGCGGATGAAATCGCCAACTCCCCGCTGAAGCCCGCAGGGCGATGCGGCTCAGGTCCCGGGAGAATCCGCCGCTGCGGCCTCGTCGTCCGCCCTGGGCAGAATCAGATTGAGAATGATCGAAGCCAGTGCGCCGGGGATCAGGCCCGACTCCAGCAGCACGCCGATCTGTTGCGGCGCGCCCTGGTAGAGTCCGCTCTGGGCCGGCAGGCCGATCGCCAGTGCCAGGGAGATGCCGACGATCAGCATGTTGCGCTTGTTGAAGGCGGCATGGGAGAGCATCTTGACGCCGGCGCTGGCGATCATCCCGAACATGATGATCACCGCCCCGCCCAACGCAGCCGCCGGGATCGCCGATACCAGCGCTCCCAGCTTGGGCACCAGCCCCGCCAGGACGAGAAACCCGCCGCCGATGGCGACGACGAAGCGACTGGCGACGCCGGTGAGAGCCACCAGGCCGACGTTCTGGCTGAAACTGATCTGCGGGAAGGCGCCGAACAGGGCGGCAAA
Organism: Salinicola sp.; assembly: GCF_982684285.1. Taxonomy (NCBI): domain Bacteria; kingdom Pseudomonadati; phylum Pseudomonadota; class Gammaproteobacteria; order Oceanospirillales; family Halomonadaceae; genus Salinicola; species Salinicola sp. Next base: position 13,991 of record NZ_CEXLVS010000082.1, read on the forward strand.
GCTGCTCGAGAGACCGTCGGCCATGACCCCGCCGGACAGCTCCCTCGCGGTCGGCTCGCGCTCGGCGCCGCCGATCGCCGTTCCCGAGATGTCGCCGATCGATTCGGCGCAGGTGACCACGGCCATCAGCGTGATGGCCAGGATCGCCGCCGGATCGAAGGCAAGGCCGATCTCGAACGGTATCGGAAGCTGGAACCAGCCGGCCTCGGCGACGGGGGAGAAGTCGAGCAGCCCCATCGGGGCCGCCGCCACGCAGCCGACCAGGATGCCGATCAGCACGGCCGCCTCGGAGAGGAAGCCGCGGCAGAACTGGTGAAACGCGACGGTAACGGCGAACACCAGCGCCGCCAGCAACAGATGATGTGGTGCTCCGAAGTCCTCGGCGCCGACGCCGCCGCCGACGTAGGCGAACCCCACCGGCAGCAGCAGGATACCGATCAGCAGGACGAAGGTGCCGGAGACCACCGGCGGGAAGAAGACGCTCAGGCGTTTGTAGCAGAGCCCTACCACGGCCATGGCCAGGCCGCCGACCAGTGCGCCGCCGAAGACCGCCGGCAGGCCCTGGGCGGTGGCGATCGGAATCATCACCGGAACGAATCCGAAACTGGTGCCCATGACGATCGGCAGGCGCGCGCCCAGCGGCCCGATGCCCAGCGTCTGGACCAGCGTGGCGATCCCCGCCACGAACATCGCCATCTGTACCAGAAACACCGTATCCGCGCCGGAAAGGCCCGCCGCACCGGCAATGATCAGCGGCACCGCGGCATTGCTGACGAACATCGCCAGCACGTGTTGTATACCCAGGGGAATGGCCTTTCGCAGCGGCGGGAGATAGTCGACGTCGCGTAGGCGATCACTGCCGGTACCGGCGTGACGACGGCTCTCTTTCCCCAACCGGCGAGGCGCCGAGGTGCTGTCCTGACTCATCGAATACTCCGCGGTCTATTGTTGTTGTCTCTCCTTGGAGAACGACTCTAGAGCTTTTTTGTGTACAAAAAAACCGCTGCCCCCTCGATTCGGCGACAGCAACGGTTTCAGGAGGCCTGGTCGTCCGGCCACCAGCGTGCCAGGGCGGACTCCGCCTGACGCTTGACCTCCTCGTCGATGTAGATCCACACCGCTGCCAGGGCGGCGGCCAGTACGCTGGCATCGTCGGTGTAGCCGACCCCGGCGATGAAGTCGGGAATCGCATCCAGTGGCGAGATGAAATAGCCGAGCGCCCCGATGACCGTCGACTTGGCCCAGAGCGGCACGTCGGGACGCTTGAGCACGAAATAGAGCTGCAGCGCCTTGAGTGCGACCTCGCGTCCGGCGCGCTTGCCGAAGCGGGCCAGCTTGCGCCAGAAGCGCTCGTCGCTGTAAGAGGTCTGATGGGCCTCGGCCTGTCGTGAGGCATGGACATCGTTCGCGGGCAACCCTTCGGGCAGCGCGATGGTGTCGTCGTGCTCGAGGGGAGAAGGGGATCTGGGAAAACGTGGCATGGTTCGGCTCCGACTTGGCGGGCAGTCGTATCAGTCTATCCAAGAGCGACTGCCCGCGCATCGCGATGCCGGAAATCGGCGTCAGTCCTTGATGCCACCGTCGAAATCGATCTCGAGGGTGATCGCACTGTTCAACGGCAGGTTGATCACGTTGAGCGCATGTTCAGTCATCTTGCGGATCAGCGCCTCGTACTCGTCTCCCCCCTTGCGCTTGATCTCCTTCACCTGATTTTCGGACAGGTTCTCCCGCCCCAGGTAATCCTTGGCCGTCTTGCGCAACGTCGTTCCGGTCTCGCCGCCGGCGAGCTGATGAAACTCGTCGGCATCCATGCCGTCGTTGTGAATCAGGATTTCCATATCGTTGACTCCTTGTGGGTGAAACCATCGCTGTCGATCACATCGCATGCGTCGCCCCCCAAAACTAGTTGTCACAGCGAGTTGGCACAAACTCGGCGTTTCAGCTCGGATTCGGTGGAGGGC